>JAZOBC010000069.1:0-13331 GCA_045595795.1 Clostridia bacterium
TTCGTTTTGTTTGTCCTTTTTTCAACATAAACACCTCCTCAATTATTTTAACACAAAAAGAAAAAAGTAGATACATGGTGGTTTTCCATGTGTCTACTTTTATTTTACTACTTCAATAGTCGCGTGGTTTTCGGAATACAAGAAACAGTCCTTTGCCTTAGGGTAAGGGGCTGTTTTCCTTTTTCTACGAAATTTTCTTAAAAAACATCCCTCGTTATCTATAAAACATAGAATTTGTGAACGAAAATAAAATTGTTTCATAATTTTGCTTGAAAATTTTGCTTTTTTGTGATATACTTTATATTGGTGTGATTTCGACGTCGAAAAACGACGGTCACAATCGGCATGAGAACACACAAAAACCGTTTGCTTTGACTGAGAAAACGGCACTTGGCCGACTTCTCGTGCAAATATAACAATTTCTATAAAGGAGAGTTAGACATGATCAAGAACAAATCTGTAAACGCATGGATTGACGAAATGAAAGCTCTTGTTCAGCCCGATAACGTAGTCGTTATCGATGGCAGCGAAGCGCAGTATGAAGCACTTCGTGCAGAAGCTTGTCAAACCGGCGAAATGATTAAACTCAACGAAGAAAAGCTGCCTGGCTGCTATCTGCACCGCACCGCAGTGAACGACGTTGCCCGTGTGGAGGACAGAACCTTCATTTGCGCCAAAACAAAGGAAGCTGCCGGTCCCACCAATAACTGGATGGATCCTCAGGAAGCATACAAAATGCTCTATGACATTGCAAAGGACTCCTACAAGGGCAGAACCATGTATGTCATTCCTTATTCCATGGGTCCCGTTGGCTCCGAATTTTCTAAAATTGGTATCGAGCTGACAGACTCCATCTACGTTGTTTTAAACATGGCAATTATGACTCGTGTCGGTAACGACGTGTTAGAAGCATTAGGCGACAGCGAAGACTGGATTAAAGGTCTGCACTGCAAATGTGAAATTGATGAATCTAAGAGATACATCTGCCACTTCCCCGAAGATAACACCATTATTTCTGTTAACTCCGGTTACGGCGGAAACGTACTGTTAGGTAAAAAATGTTTTGCACTGCGCATCGCTTCATTCTTAGGTAAAAACGAAGGCTGGATGGCTGAGCACATGCTCATCTTAGGTCTGGAAAATCCCAAGGGCGAGGTTAAATATATTGCTGCTGCATTCCCCTCTGCCTGCGGCAAAACCAACCTGGCTATGCTGATTCCTCCCGAAAAATATCGTAAACAGGGCTACAAGGTTTGGTGTGTTGGTGACGACATCGCCTGGATGCGCATCGGCGAAGATGGTAGACTTTGGGCCATCAACCCCGAAAACGGTTTCTTTGGTGTTGCGCCCGGTACCAACGAAAACTCCAACCCCAATGCACTGGCTTCTACTCGCAAGAACACCATTTTCACCAACGTTGCTCACAACTTAGATGACAACACCGTTTGGTGGGAAGGTCTGGATAACAATCCGCCGGCAAACGCTTTGAACTGGCGCGGCGAAAAGTGGGATTACACCAAGTATGACAAGGCTGACAAGGTTGGCACAAGCGGCGCTCATCCCAACTCAAGATTCACGGCTCCGGCTGAAAACTGTCCCTGCATCAGCTCTGAATTCAATTCCGGTAAGGGCGTGCCCATCTCCGCAATCGTATTCGGTGGCAGACGTGCTAAGGCTGCTCCGCTGGTATATCAGTCAAGAGACTGGGATCACGGTGTGTTCGTAGGTGCTGTTATGGCTTCTGAAACCACTGCTGCTGCAACCGGTAAGGTTGGCGTTGTTCGTCACGACCCCATGGCTATGCGTCCCTTCTGCGGTTATCACATGGCTGAATATTTCGAGCACTGGCTGGAAATGGGCGACAAGCTGGGCGACAAGGCTCCCAAAATCTTTAATGTTAACTGGTTCCGCTTAGACGATAACGGCAACTTCATTTGGCCCGGCTTCGGCGACAACATGCGCGTTCTGAACTGGATTTTAGACCGCTGCGACGGCAAGGTTGACGCAAAAGAAACCGCTATCCGTTATGTGCCCAACGTTGGCGACATCGACATTGAAGGTCTCTCCGATGTAAGCGCTGATACCATCGCTGAACTCTTAAACGTTGATAAAGACGTTTGGACAGCTGAAGCTGCTGACATTGAAAAGTTCTTTGCTGATACCTTTGGCGACAAGCTGCCTGAGGAACTGCAGGAATCTTTAAACACCTTAAAAGCAAAATTGCAGTAATGTAAAAGCAATCAGGCACCTCTTTGCACGCTTGCGAAGGGGTGCTTTTTTGCTGTCGATATTTCCCGTATTTCATTGACAAATTTGGCTTTTTTAGGTATAATTGTAAAGTAAGGGAGTTTCGGGCTTGTCCCGCCATATAACGGAGGTTTTTATGTTTAATTCTGCAGTTTGCTTGTTAGACCGAATCGCATCTTTATATCCTGATAAAACAGCATTGATTGATGAATCCTCTGAAATCAGTTTTGAGGCGCTGCGCCAGTCTGCTCTGAAAGTGGGCTCGGCACTTCTTTCCGAAGACATCGCCTCCGGAGCACCCGTTATTGTCTATATGAAAAAAAGCATTGCCTGCATTGTTTCTTTTATGGGCATTTTATACAGCGGCAGACCGTACGTTCCCGTTGCGGCAGACATGCCGGTTTCCCGCGTGCAGAAAATCGTGGATAATTTAAGCCCCGCCTGCATCATCGCAGATGCTGATCGCATGGCTCTTTTAAAGGACAGCGACCTTAAAAATCAAAATATCTTGCTATATGATGAACTCCTGACAAAAGACATCAACACAGAGGCTGTAAATGCCTCCCTCTCCAAGGTGATTGATACCGATCCCATTTATATTATGTATACCTCCGGTTCTACCGGCAATCCTAAGGGTGTTACGGTATCTCATAAAGGCGTGATTGACTACGCTAACTGGACCTGCAGTGAATTTGGGTTCACCAAAGATGATGTGTTTGGCAACCAGGCACCATTTTATTTTGATAATTCCATTTTTGACATTTACAGTTGCTTGCTCACCGGCGCAACCATGGTGATTATCCCCGAGGTTTTGTTTAACTTCCAGGTGAAGCTGCCGGAATATATTGAAGAGAAAAATATTACCGTTATTTTCTGGGTGCCCACCGTGCTCATTAACGTGGCAAACGGCGGCGTTTTAGAAGACCATCCCATGCCCAGCCTGAAAAAAGTTCTGTTCTGCGGCGAGGTGATGCCCAACACCCAGCTTAACATTTGGCGTAAGCATCACCCCGATGCTATGTATGCAAATTTATACGGTCCCACCGAAATCACCGACGTTTGTACTTACTATGTGGTGGACCGTCCCTTTGATAACAGCGACCCTCTGCCCATTGGTAAGCCCTGTCGCAACATGCGAGCCTACATCATCACAGAAGACGGTCACCTCGCAAAAACCGGCGAATGTGGCGAGCTATGCATTGGCGGTACCGGTGTGGCGCTGGGATATTGGAACAACAAGGAAATTACAGATGGGGCTTTTATTCAAAATCCCTTTAACACAAACTATTTTGAACGGATTTATAAGACCGGCGACCTTGCCTATTGGAACGAAGAAGGCTTATTGATTTTTATGGGTCGTAAGGATTCACAGATTAAAATTAACGGCAATCGTGTGGAATTGGGCGAAATTGAAACCGCTGCTATGTGCCTTGCCGGCGTTTCCGGTGCCTGCGCGGTTTTAGATGCAGAGCGCAACAAAATTGTTCTGTTTTTAGAGACTGCCGAAACCTTAAAACTCCGCCTCGTTAACAATGAGTTGCGGCAATATATTCCCAAATATATGTTACCGGGCGAAGTGATTACCATGGAAAAATTTCCCCATACGCCCAACGATAAGATTGACCGCGTAACTCTGAAAAAAACCTTGCTGGAAAGGGAGTAGCTTGTGAATACTGTACTGAATTTTATTGAAAAAACCGTGGCACAGCATCCTGACCGCATTGCTGTTGACGATGATGTGACCGTTATTACCTATCGTGAACTTCACGCACAATATTCCGCCATCGGCACAGGCATTATGAAAGCCTGCCCCGGTGTGATGAATCGCCCTGTGGTTGTCTATCTCCCCAAATCCACCGCTTCTGTGGTGAGCTTTATGGGAGCTTTAGCAAGCGGCAACATGTATGTTCCCGTGGACTATAAGGTACCGCTTTATCGCTTATCTGCCATGCTGGATAACTTAGACCCCATTATGATTGTGACAGACGAAGCCGGCAAAAGCAATTTGGAGGAGTTAGGCTATGAAGACCGCAGCGTTTTGTTTGCCGAAATCGTATCCACGCCGGCTGATTATGATGCCCTTGCCGAGCGCAAAGCGTCTGTGATTGACACCGACCCTGCCTATATTATGTACACCTCCGGTTCCACCGGTGTACCGAAGGGTGTTGTCATTGCCCATCGCGGCATTGTGAACTATGCCACCTGGCTGGTTAAAGAATTTTCTATTACCGAGCAGTCTGTTTTGGGTCTGCAATCGGGCTTCCATTTTGATAATTCGGTCTTTGACATGTACACATGTTTTTTCACCGGCGGACGTCTTGTCATCATCCCCGAAATTTTGTTTATGTATCCGGCGCAGCTGCTTGAATTTATTGATAAAAAGAAGGTCAGCTGTGTGTTCTGGGTGCCAACTGTGATGATTAATGTCGCAAATTCCGGCGCTTTGACACCGGGTTGTCTACCCACGCTGAAAACCGTTGTGTTTGCCGGCGAGGTGATGCCTAACGCACAGTTAAACATTTGGCGGCGTGCCATGCCCGACCGACTGTATGCCAACTTATATGGCCCCACCGAAATTACGGTGGACTGCACATATTATATCGTTGATCGCGAATTTGACGATGGCGACAAGCTACCCATCGGCATTCCCGTTCCCAACACCCGCATTTTGATTTTAGACGAAAACAACAAAGAATGTGCCACCGGTGAGCACGGCGAGTTGTGTGTGGCGGGCTGTTGTCTGGCTTTAGGGTATTGGAACAACGAAGAAATGACCCAAAAGGCCTTTGTGCAAAACCCCTTAAACACCCGTTATCAGGAAACCATTTATCGCACCGGCGACATTGCCTACCGCGATGAAGAGGGGCTGATTATGTATGTGGGGCGTCGGGATTCTCAATTTAAATTAAGAGGAAACCGCATTGAACTGGGTGATATTGAAACGGCCGCCATGTGTCTTGACTTTGTTTCCTCCGCCTGCGCCTTGTTTGACGCGGTGAATGAAAAAATTATTTTAGTCATTCAATCAAGCGAGGAAATTGGCGTGAAAAAAATCAATCGCATGCTGGGCAAGCTGATTCCTCAATATATGCTGCCCAAGGATTTGGTTGTTTTAGAGTCTATGCCTCTAACTTCCAATAAAAAAATTGACCGAAAGTTTCTAAGCGAAACCTATGTCGGAAAATAAAAAGTCCAAAGACCTTTGACAGAGATTTTGGCTGCTTTATCCGCCCACAGATAAAGCAAAACATTTTATATTTATGTGGGAAGAAAGGTGTTTTATCATGAACATTGAAGAAAAAATTGAAAGCTATATCAGGGAGCAATTTGAAATTGATGATGACCCCGATTTTTCTAATGACATTCATCTGTTTGACAGCGGTTTTGTTGATTCCTTGGGCGCAACAGAAATTGTTACTTTTTTAGAGTCTGAGTTCGGCATCAGCATCACCCAAAAGGATATTATGCTCTATCCTATGAATACGGTGAAAGAGCTTGCCGCTGTGGTTGAAAATAAGCTGAATCAGTAAACGGAGGCTTTGATATGTGGTTCATTCAGAGCGAAATGTTTGTGAGAGTGATTCTGGCTCTCTTGTTATACGTTGTGGGCTTATTGGCCGCAAGCAAGCTAAAGTTAACGGGTTATTTTAAATATTTCAGCATTCTGCTCAACCTGTTTGTTCTGTTTGGCGCTTCCCGAGAGCTATGCGCATTTTATACAGGCTATGTTATTTTTACATATTTGTTTGTTCATGGGTTATACAAGCTCAAAAAGGCACGACGTTTTTGTTTCGTCTTGTTCTGCCTTTTGTTTGTGTCACCCTTTTTTGCTTTTCGGCTCATCAATTTTTCCGGCCTTGTAGGGGAAGGATTTTTGCTTATCGGCTTTTCCTATAACATGCTAAAGGCTGTTGATGCCTTGTTTTATACCTATTATGCGGAGGAAAAAATTACGTTTTCTGACTATGCCAACTTCATTTTATTCTTCCCTGTATTCACGGCAGGTCCCATTTTCCGATATCGTGATTTTGCCGCAGCGTTTACCTCAATCAAGCCTTTAACCTTTGAGCATTTTGAATACGGCATCTACCGGTTCATCATTGGCATGTTTAAAAAAGTGGTTTTGGTTTCTGTTTTGGTGCGCGTGTTAAATCACTGCTTCGCCTTGCCCGAATTTCACTGGTATTCAAGCCTTTTCATCATCATTTTAGCATATTTGCTTTTATATCTTGACCTTTCCGGTTACAGCGACATGGCTGTGGGCATTGGACGGCTTGCTTCGGTAACTGTACCCGAAAACTTTAAACAGCCCTGGACGGCTGCCAGCTTCACACAGTTCTGGAGAAAATGGCATGTGACCCTAAGCGACTGGATTCGGGAGCATATTTTTGTGGTGGTGCAAGGCAAAAAGCTGAACAAATATCTCTCTGCAGCCATTGGCATGATGACCATGCTTATTATGGCTCTTTGGCACGATTTCAGCTTGACTATTATCATTAGCGGTTTATATATGGGTACCTTTTTGGCGATTGAAAACATTTTTTCACTCTCTACCTTTAACAAGCGAAAAAGTAAAAAATGGGTCTATGTGCTTCGTTGCACCGTTGTCAGCTTTTTATTTGCCGTCAACGCCCTTTTATATTACACGGAATTAGACGTAATTGTGAGTGTTGTGAAAGGGTTGGTGAGATAATACATGAAAAAAAGACGTGGTGTGATTGTTCTTTTACTGCTGATCTGGATTGTGTCTGACCTCATCTTGACGCATATTGACCCCTTAAAATACACCCCATACATTGCCAAAAACGATTTTGAAATTACCATGCTGGCGCACCCTGAAAAAAAGCTTGATAAGGTGCTTTACGGCAGTTCTGCCGTGGTTTCTGCTTACCGTGAGGATTTGAGCCGAAGCGGCTATGTTAACTTTGGCATTGATTACGGCACGGTGTCGGATATTTACCAGATGCTTGCCAAGGGCAAAATTAAAATCTCAGGCGATTTGGTCATTGCCTTAAATGACATCTCGTTTTTAGATACCCTACCCACAAACCCGACCTATCCCTGGCACAAAAAGTGGTATCAACATTATTTATATTTTCAGCGTGATAAAATCTATCCCTTGTTTGATACGGCAATCAATAACATTTTAAGCGGTCAACCACCCATTGGCAATCCGCTTTACGGCAACTCTCGCAAGGCCATCTATTCGGGCACGCAGTCTCCCGAAGAGCTTGCCGAAACCGTTCAAAGCAAAAATGACCGTTTTGGAAGCAGCACGGTTGAGCGCGACTGCCAAAAGAATTTTAAAGACTTAGAAAAGCTCATCAGGTATTGCAAAAAGCATAACATTCGCCTCCGCGCGGTGCTTCTGCCTTGGAACCCTTCCGTTCCCATGTATGAATTTGGCCAGTCTGTCAACGCTGCTGCCATCAAAGCATTTGAGCAAAACGGCATTGGATATTACGACATGACAAACGCCTTAAACCCTGAGCATTTTCACGATATCGGTCATGTGAACTATGAAGTAGGATCTCCCTATTTCACCCAGTTAATTGATGAATTTCTCTGCAGATAAGGATGTGAGCATATGTCCCATAAAGACTATAGAAATACATTGCTTGATACCGAGAGTTATAGAAAATCTTGTCCGGTGAGCAAAATGATGCAGGCGGTTATTTTTGCGGTTTCTGCCTTTTTTCTCCTGGTGTTTTCCATGCACATTTTCAAAAGCACGCAGCCTTCCGGTGTGTTTTATAGCCTATTGATGCTGGCATTTCAGCTCATTTTAATTCTGCTGACACAAAAATTTGGCGGCACAAAGTTTGACTGCGGCGCAATCTTTTTGATTGCGTTTCTGTTTCGTTTCATTTGCCTGCTTTCTTGGCCCATCCCACCGATGTCTGACAGCCTCTATGGCTTTGAGGTATCAACTATGTTAGATCAGACACCCATCGGAAAATGGCATGAGGTTTTTAAATCGCAGGATTATTACTATCTCACCTGGTGCATGCATGTACCCTATATTGTTTACCAAAGTCTCTGCATGAAACTGTTTGGCGGCACGCTGTTTTCCATTCAGATTGTCAACGTTTTGTTTTCGGCTCTTTCCTGCGTATGGGTGACAAAAATTACAATGGCACTGTTTAAAGATAAAAAGCTTGCTTGCCTTGCCGGAATTTTACTGGCATTTAACCCCACCTGCCTGCTGACAGCGGCATTTTTGGTGAACCAACACATTTCCACCTGTCTGATGTTGGCTGCGCTCTATATTTTTATTGCACAGCCTTTTAAAAAAACCTGGGTAAATGCAATCGCCTTTGGCGTGGTGCTGGCTCTTTCTCACCTCATGCGGCCGGAAATGCAGGTTGTGCTCATGGCGGTTTGTTGTTTTTTGATTTACATGGTATTTTCTGCTATCAAAAATAAAAAAGCAGTTTTAAAAAAACTTGCCCTTAGTATTTTAGTTTCAGTTGTGAGCTTTTTTGCGGTGGTCATCCTCACGGATGTGCTTTTCTCCAGCATTGGCTGGATTGGTGGCTCTATTCAAAGCGGCAACTTAGACTATAAGCTTGCTGTGGGGCTGAATCAGGAAACGAATGGCAAATTCTTAGATGCCGATTATCCCTTGGCGGCAGATCGAGAGGCCTCCCGCGCACTGCTGGAAAGCCGCCTTTCTAACCTGCCCCGAACGCTGATGCTCTTTGCAAAAAAATGGGTGTTCCAGTTCTCGTCTTACAACTATTGGTGGTTGCAAGCAGAAAAAGGCGGCGCCACACGGCAGATGTTTATCAGCGAAGCCTTTGAGCCCTTGCTGCAAAGCTACATGATGTTCATTTTGTTCGCAGCATTTCTCACCGCTATGAAACATCTGTCTAAGCGAAACTACGTTCTTACCTTACTCTATATTATCTTTATTGGATATTTGTGCGCTTTTGCACTCATCGAGGTTCAGCAGCGATATACCTACATGCTGATTCCCATATATACAATTCTTGCCTCCGTCTCCCTGCAGCAGCTTCCGACATGGATCAAAAAGCGGCTGATGGGAGCAGAACCATCGAAAGGGGAATAACAATTATGTCAAACCTTTTGAAAAAAATTCTCACCGCGCTGATGCTGGCCGCCATGGTGGCGCTTATTTTGATTTTTTATACCGGCAATGGCGTGTTTGTCTATGAGGGGGTATAAGGACATGAGCAGAAACCGCACCGTGAAGCTACATCCTTTTCGCTTGCTTTTAATTCTTTTGCTCGTCGCTCTCATCATTTTGGGAATCACCTGCACAGATTTTCTCCGCGCAGATGCAAAAGACCCATTACGCGCCGCTGTCCTCTATAGCGGTACGGATACCGCCCACGAAGACACGCTTCTGTATTTAAAGCAATCCCTAAACGCATCATTGGAGTCTGAGGCTGTTATCTTTGAAGATAACACCGACCTATCGGACTATCAGATTTTATACTTAGATAAAAGCTTAGCCGAAACACTGACGGAAGCACAGCTTAAAAATTTGACTGACCATACACAAAACGGTGGCTTTGTGTGGCTTCCCAATGAACTTTTGCCCATTTGCCGCGATGCCCTTTTGGGTGGTGCGACCCTGGCCCCTATCGGTTCTTTTCCCGAAACAGTTTCCTATCCCGAGGTTTCAGAAAACTATGCTGACCTACAAAAGATTGTGAAAGATTTTGAATCCTTCATCCGCTATTATCACGATTTTAACGAGATTGCCGCCAAGGACTTTGGCTATGGTGTTATCTCCGACGATATCATTTCCTTAGCCAATGTAGCAGATAGCGCCTTATATGGTGTTCTGCCTTTGGGCAAGGGCTCGGTGTTTTTTACCAATCCCATGCTCCCCAACGCCTTTGCCATCAGTTCTCTTTCCATGGAGCCAGATAGCGATAGCAAGGCATATTTTTCCAATACAACAGCGGCGGCTAATCAGCTTTTATACGGCGAATTTGCAAGCCTTGCTTCCAAGCAGCTTTACGGTTATAGCGTGGAGCGAATCCTGAGTTCCTTTGCTTCCCCCGCCGCCGCATGGCAGTTGCATTACGAGGAAATTACGGCTTTAGAAAATAACTCATTAGAGATTTTCAGCGAGCTTTGTAAACAAAACAAACAAATTGCATCATATACCCTCATTCGCAACACCTATAAATGGTTTGAGCGTGGTGAAACCGTTAGCTATCTGCTTAGTCATGATGGCGCATTTTTAATGGATTTTAACGAAAGCGCCTATTCCTCTGGTACCCATGTGGTGGCAGATCGTAATAGCTACTTAAAATATAACTCCATTTTAGATGGCGGCAGTTATTTTGTGGATTATCCCGAATATACACAAACCGCCTATCCCGCGGTAGCTGACATAAATCAAGACGGGGCGGCCGATATCATTGGGGGCAGCTCCGACGGACGATTCTATCTTAGCTTGGGAGAATGCTTTGAAGATGGCACCTGGCACGTTTTTGCGCCCCAGATACTAACAGATGCAGGCGGTAATCCTATTGCTGTCAGCGGTCATGCAGCGCCCTGTTTGACAGACCTTGACGGAGACGGCGTTCTTGACATTATTTCCGGTGGCACAACCGGCGAAATTGTTTGGTTTGCAGGAAGCGACAGGCTGACCTTTGAGCCAAAAGGCGTGTTAGCAGAAACCGGCACCGCTCAGTCCATGCCTAAGGTGGGAGATTTAAGTGGTGATGGGATTAATGATTTACTGGTTGGCACTTTAGAAGGCAAGCTTCTGCTCTATAACGGAAAGCTCCAAAATGGCGTATTGACTTTTTCAAACAGTGCCGAGGTTCTGCAGGATGTTATGGAAAACGGCTTTGCCGCACCGGAAATTTGCGACTATAACGCTGACGGTCGAAACGATATTCTGCTGGGAACCTTCGACGGCTATGTCGAGATTTATATAAATGAAAGCGGTAGCTTCCGCCACGACGGCGCTATCTCTTGCTCTGAAAAGAACTACAAAGGCAACAACAACATCAAAATCGGCAATAACTGTGTGCCGGTTTTCTATGATATCAATGCAGACGGAGAAAACGATCTGATTTTCGGTTCTTTGGAATATGGCGTTGCCATGCCCATTGATTCACCTTATTTTCCCCTACGCGACAAGGTGCAAGCACAGATAGATTATGCCAAAGAAAACAATTTGTATGTTGGTATGCATTTTTACACCAATAGCTATGCATCGCCCGAACGCGAAAAAGAAGAAATTGCGCTGCACAAAAAAGCGCTGGCATCCTATGGAATTGATGCCTCTAAAATCGGCAGCAACCAGCACACCTGGCGCACCAGCACGCTAAGCTCCGGTCAAACTCTGCACAGTCTAAAAGACTCGGATGTTTTATGGTCAAGCTGCAGCGTTTTGTCGGAAGACTATATTTATCCCGAATCCGGTGCAGAAAACGTGCTGTCCATTCCCTTCTTCTTAGACTGGGAGAACAAAAAAATGCTGGTAACAAACACCGCAACGCTGCTTTATTCCGGCAACGGCGATGCCGCCATGCAATATGACCTGCCAATTTCTCAATACTACCATTGCGATTTTGCCTACAGAAACGAGGCAAATGAGCTGGATATTATTAACCGCCTGCAAGCCTATGTTGACCAAAATCAATATAACTTCGTAAAGGAAGACCAGTTATTCCACGCGGTGGCAGCTTCTTATAACAGCCGGGTTACAGCCTTAAAGAAAGGCGATGCCATCACCATCAGTCAACAGGCAACAGACAAAGACTTTGGACTTTATGATAAAGACTTTCAAAAATCTACCGGTGTAAAAATTGAGTTTGCAGAAGGCGAAAATGCCGCTGATTACAGCGTTAGCGCCAATGTGTGGCGCAGAAAAGGCAACAGTATTTATGTGGGACTTGACCAAAAGGTGATATTGAGAAAAAGCACGGAGCACGTAGATGGGTCGCACATTTCAAGATGTAACCTGCCGGCTGAAATCACAGTAAAAAAAGACTATACGGAAGTTGCTTTTAAAGAAAATGGACTGATGCAACTGACAGTTACCGGAGAAATCACCACAGAAGATAATGACTGGACGGTGGAATTTGACGGCAGCGAAACAAGAGCTTATAAATACGGTGACTGTGACAGTTTCCGTTTCAGCTACAAGTAAGCCACACAATAAAGAGTGCAATCTGCTTAGGTTGCACCCTTTATTTTTTTGCATAAAAAAGGAAACAGCGGAACAAACTAACAAAAAAAGTGAAAGGAAGAACGTTATGAACTTAGCCGGAACTAAAACCGAGCAAAACTTGCGAACCGCTTTTGCAGGAGAATCGCAGGCGCGAAACAAATATACCTACTTTGCCTCCGTCGCCCAAAAAGAAGGCTATGAACAAATTGCTGCTATTTTTCACGCCACGGCAGATAATGAAAAGGCACACGCAAAAATTTGGTTTAAATTGCTTAGTGGCATTGCAGACACCAAAAAAAATTTAGAGGCTGCCGCAGCCGGCGAAAACAGCGAATGGACGGAAATGTATGCCGAATTTGCCAAAACCGCTGAAGATGAAGGGTTTTCCTCTATTGCCAAACTGTTTTCTCAGGTTGCCGCCATTGAAAAAGAGCATGAAGAGCGGTTTCGTGCCCTCATTGATAATCTAAGCAAAAAAGAGGTCTTTAAAAAAGAAACGGAGCAGGCCTGGATTTGCCGCAACTGCGGACACATCCACACAGGAAAAGAAGCCCCCGGCGTTTGCCCTGTTTGCGCCCATCCGCAAAGCTATTTTGAAATTAGAGAGAAGAATTATTGATTTTTTCGTAAAAAAATTACTAAAAGCCTCCCCTGTCTCGCATACCCTTTAGGGTAAAAGAGAGGGGAACCTCGCAAAGCGTGGTGGAGGAATTTCATGCCCTGCCGGGCAGGCCTACTTTTGAATGCAAAAGCATAGCTCTGCTATTACCACACCACCCAATAAATATCCCCCCGTATAACGGGGGGTTTTTCATTTTCGGGCATAGCCCTAATACTACTGGCTGCACACAAGTGTGCTTTTGTATTGGCCTGCCAGCCATGCAACTGCTACTGACTACCCATAAATGGGTTATGTAAA
>JAZOBC010000070.1:0-20237 GCA_045595795.1 Clostridia bacterium
CTTGGCCTCCGACTTCAATCATTTCTTTCTCCTTGTTTTTATTTGATTAATTCAAACGTATCTTGTTTTAAATAATAGACTCGACTTCCAAATTGAACTTTGTAATCATTTTCGGATGCGATAATTGGAGCATATCCTATATCTCCCAACATGCCATCTATAATACCAATTACGCCGCCAAATGGAAAATTTGCAAACGTTGGATCAGAACCAAATACAGCAATCATATCACGAATATAGTTTTGGGTTGCTCCGTTTAATTTACCTACCTCAATAGCAGGGATATTTGAACAAGTTATATCATATCTACTGTTATTTCCAATATAAAAAGTATAATTAAAATCCTTGTAACTTACTTTTTCATACACGTTTTCCTGGGTTCCAATAGAAAATCTCTGATAATATTTATTATCTCGTTTAAACAACATAAAAATAATATCACTATTAAATAAATCGGTCTCTGTTGTTGCAAAATCTTGGATACCAAAGTCCCTATAAAGCATCTTGTCATCTATATACATTCTGTAAACTAAATCATTATCCAACTTTAAATATGGTACCAAACTTGAACTGGTATCCTGAAAATTTATTTTATATGGTTGTTTTTTATATACCATACTTCCAGCAGAACCAAATGAAACAGTTGCAGAGCTACTTGTTGAATCCCAAGTTACAGTTCCTCCTAGACTTTCTACTGTTGATCTAAGTGGTACATCCTTCAACCCCCACGGATCCACAAACATAACCGGATTATTCCCACAATACGCATACCAATTCAGTCCATCCCTTGCAGGGTCTTCCGTTATGAATCGTCCTATGCTCGGGTCATAATACCGATTTCTGAGGTAAATCAGTCCTGTTTCGGCATCGTAGTATTCCCCTGCATATCGCATGGAATCCAGGGCCGGGTCGGGGTTAACCTCACCAACGATTTCACCGCCGGGCGTTCCGCCCTCAAAGGGGGCTTCGGTTTGCTCATAGAATGTGGCAGGGCGCAGACGCGCACCGCTCCAGCTGCTGTAGAAATCTCGGCTGCCATACACCAACAAGCCCAACTGCTGAACACCGGTCACATCCACGACGATTGCCTGTTCCTGATCACTGGCATACAGCTTCTCTGAACACAAGGGGACGGTTCTACTGTGTTGTTGCCCTTGTGACGTTAGCACATATCGAGAATTCGTCAGAATTCATATCGACGATTTCATCTTTAATGAAATCATTATATCATATCCACCAAAACTTTGCAACGCCATTTGAAACACAAGGAGACAATTCTATCCCTCGCCTGATAAAAATATTCCATCCCCCTTGACAAGCAAAACAAAATTCGATATAATAATAAAAAAATATCGGGGAGCCTTTGGCTGAGAGGAAATTTGATTTCGACCCGTAACCTGATTTGGATAATGCCAACGTAGGGAATATTTCACATTGCTTTCGCGAGCGGAAACTGCCCATACGTGGCTGTTTCCGCTTTTATTTTAGGAGGCTTTTTTATGAAAACAAAACGCTTAGTCACATCTGCCATGCTCATTGCCATTGCCGCTGTGCTGTCTGTCATTCAGCCATTCCAACTGCCCTTTGGCGGCGGCATCACCATCGCATCCATGATGCCCATTGTCTTAATCGCTTTTTGCTATGGCACACGTTGGGGCTTATTCTCGGCATTTATTTTCAGCCTGCTTCAGCTGTTTCTCGGTGCCAGAACCATTTCAGCATTCTTCCTCCCCGGTGATGAACAAATGGTTCTCTGGAAAGCACTCGCCGTCTGTTTTCTTGACTATATCCTCGCCTACACAGTGCTTGGCTTCGGTGGCGTCCTGAAGCATAAAATCAAAAATAGTTCGGTGGCCATCTGCATAGGAAGCATCCTCGCACTTTCACTCCGCTACTTGGTACATATCGTATCAGGTGCCGTCTTCTTTGGCTCTTGGGCAGAGTGGTTCTTCACCCAAGAAGGCTTTTACGCCATCGGCTCATCCATCATGGAACACTTTTCCGGTATAGGGCTTGCCACAATCTATTCCGTATTCTATAACGGAACCTACATGCTTCCGGAAATTATCATAACCGCCATTATAACACCCATTGTGTATAAAGCCCTCACAGCCTCTCATGCTATAGAAACAACAAGATAGAAAAATCTCCCTTGACAAACTTCTTTGCTTGTATTATAATAAACTTAGTTAGTCTAAACTAACGCAATAACAGAAAAGGAGTTATAACATGAAAATACTGCTGACCATCATCATTTGTGTTGTTATTTTATTGGTTTGCATCTGCATCGGAATAATCTCCAAAAATAATACTAAACGCCAATGCAGTTGTTGTAATGGCAATCATCAAAACAACGAAACACCAGCTACAAACTATCCCCACAAAACATTGGTATATATCGAAGGCATGAGTTGCTCTCATTGCTCATCTCGGGTTGAAAAAGCCTTTAACGAATTGGGTAACTGCATCGCTACTGTCAACTTAGAAGAAAAATATGCTGAGGTTTTGTCTGCAGATCCCCTGCCCCAAGCAGACATTGAAGCTATGATTCAAAATTTAGGCTTCACCCCCATTTCGTTTACCGTTGTGCAATAACCAAAAAAGCATTGCTGCAATCAGCAATGCTTTTTTATGTCCATCTCTCCCTTCCCACCAAACACCAACTATAGTATGCAAGGTTTTTATAAAAAACTTAAAAAACCTCAAAAAAATCCTTGACAACCAACCAAAACTGTGCTATCATATATACGTTGTCAATCGACAAAACAAATAAATATGCGGATATGGCGGAATTGGCAGACGCGCTAGCTTCAGGTGCTAGTGGGAGCAATCTCGTGGAGGGTCAAGTCCTCTTATCCGCACCAAAACAGAGCAAGTTACACAAATGTGTGATTTGCTCTGTTTATTTTTTAACGGATGAGAGGACTTGAACCTTAAGAAGGCTTTGGGCGTTAAGTAAAACAGTCCGGTGGACTGTTTTATAGCGAAATGGTGCGCAGACGGGTACCAAAGCCGTAGGCTTGGGTCGTCAAGCAGGTAAGACGCGTAGCGGCTGCGTCCTCTTATCCGCACCAAGAAAACAAGTTACATTTTATGTGACTTGTTTTTTTCTTGCACAGTAGCATTTTTTCATATAAAAAGACTGTCTCACATCAGTAAGACAGTCTTTCTTTACTACTTCATCACAATATCTTCGACCGTTTTGGTCACAGAATGCTGAATTGGCTTCCACTCAACCTCAACAAACATGGCTGCAATGGCAATGGGCACATATGTCAGCATAAATAACGGAAATGTAAACATATACAAAATCCGCTTCCATTTTTCACAATAAATCTTTTTCCATTCTGAAATCGTCGTAATACAACCCACAATGAAAAAGACCATATATAGCATCATTGCCGTGTGCAACAAAGCTTGCAACAAAGGCAACAGCTGTTCCGATTGAAGCAAAAGGCCCAGGAAAATTGCCACCACATTCAGCGCTACACTGATAAAGCTCAACATCATAGCAGGCATAATCGTCATCAGCATATCATAGCAGGAAAAACTTCCGCGAAGCATGCCTTTGGAAAGCTTCTTACCATAGTGCCTGAGCACCTGGTAGAACCCTTTTGCCCAACGCAACCGCTGAATATAAGATTGATAAAAAGATGTCGGCTGCTCATCATATAACACAGCGTCACCGCAATAGCCGATTATTTCCCCTTGTGCAATATTATCAACCGTAAACTCGATGTCCTCTGTCAGTAAATGATGAATCCAACCACCATTTTTCTGAATAAGTTTTGCATCAACCAAAAACCCGGTACCGGAAATCGCACAACTCACACCAAGCTGCATACGGGCATTATTTAAATATTTGGCCTCGCGCAAAAACCATAAGGAATAACCTGCTGAAATCCAGTTCTGACCATAGTTTTTCGTATTACGATAACTTGTCACAACGCTATATCCGTTATCAAAAACACGGTTCATTGCTTCAACAAATGTAGGCTCCACTACGTTATCGGCATCAAAAACGAAAAATCCTTCATATTCTTTATCAGGAAAATCTTCCCGAATTCGATTGAGCAACCAGTTCAGCGCATACCCCTTACCAACTTCCACATGGTTAAAACGCTCGTACACCTTTGCACCAGCACTTCTGGCAACCTCCGCCGTCCTGTCCGTGCAGTTATCGGCAACAACATAAATATCTAATAATTCCTTCGGATATGTCTGATTCAAAAGAGACTGAATCAAATTCCGAATCACCCGATACTCATTTCTTGCTGAAATCAAAACTGCATATCGGTGATTCTTCGAAGCAAGATGCCGCTTTGGTTTCTTAAATAAACCCACCAGAATATAAATCGTCTGATGAAAATAGCATATCGTGAATAATATAAATATAAATAAATTAACCCATCCGATTATTTTCATAATGCTCCCCCAGTATGTTTAAAGCAAAAGGCGTCTTGAATCAAACTATAAACCCTCCACAATATCGCGTACCTGTTGCATTTTTAAATCCAACTTATGACTTAAATCCGCACATTCATTCAATAGTTCTGCTGAACACTCCATTTTTTTCTGAGAAAGGACCTTTTTATATCGCATTCTATGCTCTAAATTGGCCCATGACTCCATAGCAATGGTTCGTAACTGCACTTCCACGCGGACAAATCGCTTTTCATTTGACAAAAAAATAGGAATCTCAACTATTAAGTGTAAACTCCTATACCCATTTGATTTTGGATTAGCAATATAATCTTTTTTTTGAATTAACGTAATATCATCCTGCTTTAGCAAACAATCTGCCAACATATAAACATCATCAATAAAGCTACAAATCACTCGAATTCCTGCAACATCATTGAGATTTTTTTCAATAGATTGAACATCAAACTGCGTTCCCTTTCGCTGCAGTTTTTCCTGTATGCTTTGCATAGACTTTAACCGGGTTTTAATGGTCTCAATGGGATTTTTCTCACGATACAGAGATAATTGATCATCCAAAACCAAAAACTTTGTCTCAACTTCCCGCATTGCACAGCGATAATAGGTCATCATCTTTTCAAAGTCCAGTGCCAGGTCTTGAATGTGCTCAGGAGAAGTCTCATCCAAAAGTTTCTGAATCATCTGTCGCATTGACGGTTTTTCTTCCATTTCTTTGGCTTCCTTTCCGACAATCCCCCGACCGCCCTCGAAGCAGTCACGCCTCAATCATAGCACACAAAGCCTATTATGTCAATTAAAAATATACAAAATTTGTATGAACTATTTGTTACAAAATCACACAAAGAGTGCTCATCGTCTGTCAAAACAGTCTGTCTCACCTCACCGATACATGTTTATATTCTATGCAAAAACATGAGAAAATGAACCCGGAAAGGAAAATAATGATAAAAAATATCATAAAGAAAATCACTACATCAATTACAACAAATTTTTCTATACATTGCTTATTATTGATTTCATGACGCCCAAAAGTCAAAGAAAGCACATAAAACCAAAATAAAAATGAGCCTGTATGCATAATCACACAGGCTCAAAACACAATAAACAAAATTTATGTAAACAAAGCTCACCAAATCACGGCAAAATATACAGCATAGCAAAGCAGCATCAAAACGCCGGATACTCTGCCAAGCTTACGTTTTTTCAACGAACATAACAGCAACAAAACACCTGCAGCTACGGCAACTAAGGTATCAAAACGGAAGGCCGTAGCAAAAGGAACAGGCACAATGACAGCAGAAACGCCAATGACAAAAAGAATGTTAAAAATATTGCTACCAACAATATTGCCAATCGCAATATCGGCATTTCCTTTTTTCGCTGCCAAAACCGATGTAAATAATTCAGGAAGTGATGTCCCCAATGCCACAATCGTGAGACCGATAAAACGCTGACTCAGTCCCATTGCTGTAGCAAGATAGCTTGCCGCATCAACTGTCAGCTTACTGCCGGCAACAACCAGCACCAGCCCCACCACCGTCATAACCAAAGCCTTGGTAATTGACATCTCCTGAATGGTGGCATCTTCTGCTTCCCGATTTTTCTTCGCCGAAACATACAGATATATCAAATATGCTACAAAGATAACCAGCATCAAAACACCGGCAAGTGCACCAACAGTTCCGTTATAGCCTAAAATAAGCAATAAAACCGTAATGGCAATCATAAAAGGCGTATCCACGAAAATCGTAGATTTTGCTACGGCCAAAGGCGTTATCAAAGCCGAAAGCCCTAAAATAATCAAGATATTTAAAATATTACTGCCAACAATATTGCCTACCGTAATCTCCGCATTTCCTTGAAGCGCTGCCGTAATACTCACTGCTGCCTCCGGAGCACTGGTACCCATAGCAACAATTGTTAAACCAATCACAAGCTGTGGAATGCCGAATTTTTTTGCCACAGCCGATGAGCCATCCACAAAGAAGTCTGCACCCTTAACCAGCAAGAAAAATCCTACCGCCAACAAAACAATTTGTAATGCAAATATCATGACAGGGTCTCCTTATATGAAATATTTTTTAATGAATACTTTGTCGAATATGTTGCAAAAATTTCCTGATATGCCTGATTTTCTGATTTCAACACACGCAGACTTTCGTGCATATTCAGTGTCTGATGGGATGTTTCCGATAAGCAACTGGCCACATTAGAGCAATGGTCAGAAATTCTTTCTAAGTTCGTCAACAAATCAGACCAAACAAAGCCTGCCTCAACACTGCAGTTTCCTTGCTGCATACGCAAAATATGATTGCTTCTCAGTGTCTCTTTTAATGAATCAATCACTTCCTCCAACGGTTCCACACAAACAACCTTTTGTGGGTCATCGGTCTCAAATCCTTGATAAGCAAGTGTCATAATTTCTTTCACAGCATCCGTCAAAATCTTCATTTCATCTTGGGCAGCTTCTGTGAAAACAATATCCTTTTTTCTCATCTCCTCTGCAGATTCCAAGATATTAACACTATGGTCACAAATGCGTTCAAAATCTCCTATGACGCGTAGTAATTTTGCAGCTTCAGCGCCCTCAGCTTCATTAATTTGCCGAGACGAAAGCTTCACCAAATAGTTGCCAATGCTATCTTCAAAATGGTCTGTCCGCGCTTCATAATTACGTATTTCCTCTGCAACAGCACTCTTATAGTCCGACAACATATACACGCTGTCACAAACCGATTTCACAGAGCATTTTCCCATTTCTAAAGCATATTTATAACAAGTATCCAGGGCAATGGAAGGCGTAGCCAACAATCTTTCGTCCAATTCTGTCTCTGTTTCCGTTGCTTGTGCATCCGGCACAAGCTTGCAAACCAGTTTTTCCAATAAAGAAGAAGCCGGTAACAGCATTGCCGTACAAACAACATTGAACACAGAATGTGCAACCGCAATACCAAAATGGGTAGCACTATGCTGCAAAATTACAGGTGCGAACAACCATTTGACCAAGTATAAGACAATCATGAGTACAATGGTTCCCACAACGTTAAATGACAAATGCGCAAGCGCAACTCGTTTCGCATTTCGATTGGTTCCAAAGGATGATAAAATCGCTGTAATACAGGTTCCAATGTTTTGACCCATGATAATCGGAAATGCCGCGCCATAAGAAATTTGACCGGTCACCGTGAGTGCTTGTAAAATACCCACAGATGCTGAGCTGGACTGTATAATAGCTGTCAGCACCGCACCCGCTAAAACACCTAAAATCGGATTTGAGAACATCACAAACATTTCCCTAAAGGCAGGCACATCTCGCAAGCCTGAAACCGAATCGGACATAATGTCCATACCAATCATCAGCACCGCAAACCCAAGCAAAATGCTGCCTGTGTCACGCTTTTTATTAGTCTTGGCAAGCATATAAAACGCAATACCCACCAAGGCAAGAATCGGTGTAAAGGACGTCGGTTTAAGGAGCTGAATAAAAAAGTTGCCGCTGTCAATACCACCTAAACTCAAAATCCAGGACGTAACGGTTGTACCGATATTAGAACCCATAATCACACCAATAGATTGTCTGAGAGTCATCAAGCCCGAATTAACAAAACCAACTACCATAACCGTTGTAGCAGAAGAGCTTTGAATCACTGCTGTCACACCCAGACCGGTCAAAAAACCCGCCATCTTATTGTTCGTTAGCTTGCCGATGATAGCACTGAGCTTGTCGCCTGCACGCCGCTCTAAGCTCTCCCCCATCACCTGCATACCAAACAAAAACATACAGAGGCCACCAATAAAAGTTAGTACATCAAAAAAATCCATATTCCATAATCCTTTCTATCTGTATAGATAATGAGCGCATTAGTTCACGCCTTTTTAACTATACCATAACTTTGGTTAAGATGCGGTAAAGATTATAGAAAATGGACTTTTAAAAATAGTAAATCTCTTTGCCTATTCCTCATGATCATGATGCATACGGTATCCCACACCAAGCTCGTTGGAAATATATCGGTTTTCGCCCGGCTTAAGCATCAGCTTCCGCCTGATGTTTGCCATGTTAACCTGTAACTTTTTAACGCTACCCGAATCAGACATTCCCCAAATTTCCTTGATTATGGCAGCATAGGTCAAAACCTTTCCAAAATGCTCAGATAACAACGCTATAATATTATATTCCGTTTGCGTAAATTTGATTTCCTTTTGACTCATAAAAATTTTTCTGGCATCATAGTCAATGCAAAATTCTCCCACAACAAATTTCCCTCCGGGAAGTTGCCCCACATCCGCACCCCTGCGATTGCTTCGTAACAGACTCCGCACACGGGCTAAAAGCTCAGCTGAACCAAAAGGCTTTGTCACATAGTCATTCGCCCCCAAATCCAGAGCCTCCACCTTATCTTTTTCATCACTTCGGGCTGAAAGCACCAAAACAGGAACCGTTGAGTTGGCACGCACCCGTCTCAAAAATTCAAATCCATCCATAAGCGGCAAGCCCAAATCCAAAATGATCAAATCCGGCAAGTGAGAAACCAGCAACATCAAACCCGTCTCCCCATCATCTGCTTCCAGCATCTGATATCCGTTTGCCTCAATTAATGCCTTGAGAAATTTTCTGATATTCCCTTCATCCTCAATCACCAAAATTTTATATTTATTATTCATCTAAATCCTCCACCCTCTCTAAAGCAAAGCGAAACACCATACCACCCGAGCGCATATTTACTGCACGAATCTCACTGCCGTGAGCCTTAATAATAGCCGCACAAACAGAAAGACCAATTCCCACACAGTGTTTTTGCGGTTCTGACGCAGAAGTATCTGACAGATAATATCCTGAAAAAATATGCTTTAACTTTTCTTTGGCAATGCCACAGCCATCATCAATCACCTCAAAAACAACCTTGTCGTCGCCCGCAAAAACATTTAATTTAAGCTCCGTCATGCCTTTTGCATGAAGCACCGCATTTTCCAACAGATTAAGAAATACCTGCTCAATCAAGAGTACATCAGCCGCAACCATAACAAACTCATCAGGAAATTTCAATCGCACATCCTGCTCAGG
Source organism: Clostridia bacterium (assembly GCA_045595795.1). Taxonomy (GTDB): domain Bacteria; phylum Bacillota; class Clostridia; order UBA1381; family UBA9506; genus UMGS755. Next base: position 9,509 of record JAZOBC010000070.1, read on the forward strand.
ATAACGCTTTCTAAACTTTGTCAACACAGAGTCAAGTAGTTCCTCTAACACCACCGGATTTTTCACCAGTGTAACCTGCTTGCTGTCAAGCTTGGTAATAGAAAGCAAGTTCTCCACCATATGAATCAGCCAATCTGCATCCGTTTGAATACCATGCAAAATATCCAGTTTTTGTTCCTCTGTCAATGTTTGATAATGCTCTATCATTGTAGAACTTGAACCATATATCGTTGTCAAAGGTGTCCTCAAATCATGAGACACTGCCCTAAGTAAATCAGCTCGCATTTTTTCAACAGATGCCTCTTTTTTCATGCGCTCTTGCGCCTTAATCTTTGTCGTCAAGGTCCCCGTTAAAATGGTAACCGAAATCATAATAATAGTAGATACAATATTTTCCTGCACCGTAAAATCAAATGTGAAATAAGGAAATGTAAAAGCAAAATTAACCGCCAGCACACTTATGAGTGCAAAACACACACCATACAAATATCCGTTTGTCAAGCGCGCTGTAACCAAAACACCTAATACAAATAAAGCCGGAATCAATGTGTGCGACTGAAAAAAAGCATGAAGTCCCAAACTTGCCAAAAAAACAACTCCCAAAACCAAAATCGCAATTAGGGTGTCTTTCATGATGGTTTTCATCTTCGCAATCCTCCTTAATGATTCACTATTGATTGATTTTATTTTAATGAAATCATTATACCATCGTTTCGTCAAAAACGCAACAAAAACCCCATAACTCAATTTTTTCTTACATAAATATATTTATAGCTTGCGGGCAAAATAATGTTGACAAAAAAAATATTTTTTGCTATAATGATTAGCGGAGACTCAGCTTTTGTGGAAAGTCTGAAAGGGAGAATGCGTCATGGACTGAAAGCGCATTTGAGATGAGTAGTAAGTTTGGGAACACTCCGATTTTTTAGTGATAACTTCATATTAAAAGCGGATGCTTTATAAAAGCATCAATGCGGGTGGCACCGCGGGTTAAATGTTTTGTTTACTCGTCCCGGAAATATATGCAAATATATTTCCGGGGCTTTTTATTTATAGTATATTTTTGTAGGAGGAATATATCATGTATAGAACCCTATATTGCAATGACATACGTGATGAGCACATCGGCAAAACTGTTCAGCTTGCCGGCTGGGTAGATGTTGTCCGTGACCATGGCGGTGTTATTTTTATTGACCTTCGTGATTACACCGGTGTCACACAGGTAGTCATCCATAACGAGGCGCTTGTAAAGGATGTCAACCGCGAAACTGTTATTTCGGTCAGCGGTATCGTCAGCAAGCGCGACCCCGAAACCGTCAATGATAAAATTGAAACCGGTACCGTTGAACTGGTGGCTGACAGTCTGACCGTTTTAGGCAAAAGCGTAAACAAGCTTCCTTTTGATGTTCGCGCATCCCGCCAGAGCAAGGATGAACTGCGTTTGAAATACCGTTTTTTAGATTTGCGTAATCCCAAAAACCATGATAATCTGGTGAAGCGTTCACAAATCATCCGCCATTTAAGAAATAAAATGGAAGAAAAAGGCTTTTTGGATATGCAAACCCCCATCCTGACCGCTTCTTCACCGGAAGGTGCCAGAGACTTTTTGGTGCCCAGCCGTAAGCATCCCGGAAAATTCTATGCTCTGCCCCAGGCACCCCAGCAGTTCAAACAGCTTTTAATGGTGTCCGGCTTTGATAGATATTTTCAGGTTGCACCCTGCTTCCGTGATGAAGATGCCCGTGCCGACCGTTCTCCCGGCGAATTCTATCAGTTAGACTTTGAAATGGCATTTGCTACACAAGAAGAAGTTTTAGATGTATGCGAAGATGTCATTTACGATACCTTTAAAACCTTCTCTGATAAGAAAATCACTCCAAAACCTTTCCGACGCATCACCTACGCTGATGCCATGATGACCTACGGCTCCGATAAGCCGGATTTAAGAAACCCCTTAATCATCTGCGATTTAACCGCTTTCTTTGAAGGGGTTGACTTCCCTGCCTTTAAGGGCAAGCCGGTGCGCGGTATTGTCGCCGATTGTCAGGGTAAATCCAAAAAATTCTTTGAAGATTCGTTAAAATATGCCACTTCTCCCGAAGTTGGTTTGGGTGGTCTTGGTTACATCACCTTAAAAGACGGTGCTTTTGCCGGACCGATTGCCAAATTCTTAAGCGATGCACAAAAAGAAGAAATCACAGCCTTAACCGGTGTGAAAGAGGGTGAAACCCTGTTCTTCATCTGTGACGATAAAAAGAATGACACTGAGAAAAAAGCCGGCCTCATCCGCACTTGGCTGGCAAAAAAAGAACAGCTTGACTTAATCAACGAGGATGCGTTTGAATTCTGCTTCGTTGTGGACTTCCCCATGTATGAAAATGATGAAGAAACCGGCGAAACCATCTTCACCCATAATCCCTTCTCTATGCCTCAGGGTGGTATGGAAGCACTGCTCACCAAAGACCCCACAGAAATCCTTGCTTATCAGTATGACCTGGTTGGCAACGGCATTGAGCTTGCATCCGGTGCCGTTCGTAACCACGATGTTGATATTATGAAAAAGGCATTTGAAATTGCAGGATATCCCGAAGAAGAACTGAAAAAACGATTTAACGCTCTGTATAATGCATTCCAATATGGCGCACCACCTCATGCCGGCATGGCACCGGGTATTGACCGTATGGTCATGCTCTTAACAGATGAAGAAAAAATCTTAGATGTTATTGCGTTCCCCTTAAACGGCAATGCACAGGATTTACTGTTAGGTGCGCCCAGCTTTGTTACCAATCAGCAGCTTGAAGATGTTCATTTGCTTGGAAGCACCAATGTTTTGGCACAGCGTGCTGCCGGTCCTTCCACCATAGCAAAAACCTCTGTCGGCAAACGTTCCACTTTTTCAAATGCACAGCAGCTCAATCAGATTGCGCTGACCGAAGAGGAAGAAAAGGTTGTGCAAAATATTTTCAGCACCATGAGCGAGAAAGAAAAAGCTCTGACCGAAATCAGCACAGAGGGCATTGAACCTATGGTACACGTTATGCCTATGACCAACGTGCTGCGCGAAGACGTCCGCCATCAGCCCTTCACCCGTGAGAGTCTTTTAGAAGGCGCTCCCGAGCGCAGTGAAGACAGCTGGCAGGTGCCCAGACTTGTAAAGTGAGGTGCAAACAATGAATCATTATAAAACAAAAATAGGTAACGGCAACATTGCCGTTGATGATACCATCTTGGTAAAAGATATAGAAGCTTCTGCCGGTTCTAAAATGCTCACCGGCTTCAAGCCTCTCTTTAGCGCAGAAGCCGTCACCCGTTTAGAAAACAAAGGCTACCAAATTGCCGGCAAAACCAACGTGGGTGAATTCGGTCTTGACCTTTTGGGTGAATTTTCTTACGGTGCCGAAGCCGAGGGCGCCTTAAAAGGTGCAGCCGCCGAATTAGTGGCAAGTGGCGAAGTGAAAGCCGCCTTAGCGGTGGATATGAACGGTACGGCAAGACGCGCCGCCGCACTCTCCGGTGTAGACTTTTTAAAACCCACCTATGGCACAGTTTCACGTTACGGTGTCATTTCCTGCGCCGCTTCCGGTGAACAAATCGGTGTGTATGCACAAAACGCATCCGGTGTGAAAGAAATCATGGATGTCATTGCCGGTCACGACGAAAAAGATGGCACCAGCCTGAAAAACGAAACCTATGATTACAGTTTTCAAAATGTTTCCGGCAAAAAGGTTGCAATCATCAAAGAGCTGGTAGAAAAAGCAGATAGTGAAACACAAAAGCGTATTCATGCGTTTGCAGACAGTCTCGTAGCTCAGGGCGTGACTGTAGAAGAAATTTCCTGGAATCTGTTTGAAACTGCAAATGTTGCCTGGCAGATTTTAATGACAGCCGAAACCTGTAACAACATTTCCCGCTACGATGGCGTAAAATTTGGTCATCGCGCTGCAGAATACAGAAACATCGACGAGTTATATGTGAACTCCCGAACAGAGGGTTTTAACTTCTTAACCAAGGCTGTCATTCTCTATGGATCTGACACACTTTCTAAAAACCGTTATGAAGCCTGCTATGACAAATCCTTAAAAGTTCGCCGCGTCATCGCTGAAAAATTTGACGATCTGATGAAAAGTTATGATGCTGTTTTAACACCGGCGGCAAGCAAAACCGCTTTCGAAGCCTATGATATTCACGAAGCCTTTGGCAAGGTGTTTGAAGAAAGCATCTTCACCGCTTTGGCGAACTTAATCGGCACACCGGCTTTGGTTTCCGGCGGCATTCAGCTGATGGGCAAGCATTTTTCCGAAGGTCTGTTATTAGGTCTTGCCGACGCTGTTGAAAGGAAGGGTGAATAATCATGAATTATGAATTGGTCATCGGTTTAGAGACCCATGTGGAGCTCAGCACCGAATCAAAAATATTCTGTTCCTGCGGCGGTCACTCTGCCGCAAAAGAACCAAATGACTGTGTATGCCCTGCCTGCAGCGGTATGCCCGGTATGCTCCCCGTGATGAACAAACACGTTGTGGAACTGGCGGTAACCGCCGGATTGATGTTAAATTGCGACATTAACCGTTACACCACCTTTGACAAAAAGAATTACTACTACCCTGACCTGCCCTGCGCTTATCAGATTACGCAGCTCAATCACCCCATCTGCACCAACGGCTGCGTCACTCTGAAAACCTCATCCGGCACACGCGACATCCGCATTAAGCAGATTCATATGGAAGAAGATGCCGGCAAACTGGTGCACGGCGGTAAATATTCTTATGTGGACTTTAACCGCACCAGCGTGCCCTTGATTGAAATCGTTACCCAGCCTGACTTCAGAAGTGCTGAAGAGGTGGTCACATACTTAAACAAGCTGAAGTCCATGTTCCGCTCCGGCGGCATTTCAGAATGTGAAGAAGGCGCAATGCGTTGCGACGTTAACATTTCTGTTCGCCCCGAAGGCAGTGAAGAGTTCGGTGTTCGTACCGAAATCAAGAACATGAGCTCTTTTGAAGCCATTGCAAAAGCCATCCGTTACGAGGCTCAACGTCATATGGATGCCCTGGAATTTGAAACAGAAGAACTGGTGCAGGAAACCAGACGTTTTGATGATGTCAGCGGCAAAACCTTTGCGATGCGTAACAAGGAAACCGAAGCAGATTATCGCTACTTCCCCGATGCCAACTTAATGCCCATCATCATCGACGATGAATGGCTTGAACAAATCAAAGCCAACAAACCCGCCGCTGTGGATGAAAAGGCTGAGGATTATCGTTTAGCAGGCATTTCTGAAAAGGAAATTGACATGCTCATTTCCAACCATAAAATCAGCAAGCTGCTCGACGACATTGTGGCTATGGGTGCGAATGCAAAAGACGGTGCCGCCTGGATTTTAACTGACTGTGCCGGAATCCTGCGTAAAGATGGCAAAACCTTAAATGACCTGGCCATCACCGCCGAAAAGCTCTATGCGGTGATTAAAATGGTTGATAACGGTGATATCAACCGTAACGCAGGTAAAAAGATACTCATTGCTGTTGTTGAGCAGGATGTTGACCCCGTTACTTACTGTAAGGAACAGGGCCTGGATCAGAAGTTTGATGCTTCTGCCATAGAAGCAGTGATTGATAAAGCAATCGCTGAAAATCCCCAGTCTGTTGCAGATTATAAAGGCGGTAAAGTAAAAGCCCTGCAAGCACTCTTTGGGGCTTGTATGAAGGAATTAAAAGGTGCTGGCGACCCTGCAGTCATTAAAACACTGTTAGAACAAAAATTAAACTAAATTATAAAGGGCTGTTGCAATGCAACAGCCCTTTATTCACAAAATCAATTTATTTCTCGCTACATGTAAACCCAATATATGATTTTGTCAAGTTAGGGACAAAAAATTTAATGGTTTATCGGCACTTTTTGTCGGCATTTTTTGACGGCATTTTTTATCGGCGGTTTTTATCGGCGGTTTTCACGCCGACAAATTCATACGATTAAAATGTCTTTCTAAAGGCTTCCCCTTGAGGAGAGGCTCCGCCGTAGGCGGTGGTGAGGTGTAGATTGTGTAGCAATCGTTATTTTTTTCCACCTCATCCGTCAGCTATCGCTGACACCTTCCCCTCAAGGGGAAGGCTTTCTTTTTCAATACCAGTTGACGCCATACGACATAATTCGACTTTTGTCATGTCAGGACAAAAACATACTTTTCCTGTACAGTATAAAACTTATTATCTTTGATATTATATCATATTCTGCGAACGATGACAATCTTCGACAATTAGTGGTTAGCATATTCAATTCTATCTTTTTTCATATTTGTTTATAAATGACTCACATTCCTCCAAAGGAAGTGCTTTGGAATAATACCATCCCTGAACAAAGTCGCAAGCAGATGAAGATACAAGTGTGTTTTGTTCTTCTGTTTCTACACCCTCGCAAATAACTTTAATATTCAGGCTGTGCGCAAGAGCAATAATTCCTGTAAACAGGTCTTTCCCTTTTTCGTTTTCGGTTTTGAGTAAAATATCACGGTCAATTTTTACAACGTCAATGGGATAATCGCACAAATTAGAAAGGGATGTGTACCCACTTCCCAAGTCATCAAGATACACTCTGAACCCAATTTCCTTACACAACTTTACATTATTCGTTGCAGTTTCTCTGTCTTTTTCCATAGCATCTTCGGTAATTTCAATAGCAATCTTTGATTTGTCAAAAGAATAACTATTTGAAATCATCTTGAGTTTATCAATAAAATTTTCTTCCGAAAGGGTTATTCTTGTAAAGTTGCAGGAAAGAGCGATATTTTCAAAAGCCGTACCCTTCCATTTTTCAAGCTGACGACAGGCAAGCTCAAACATATAGAAGTCGTGCTTACTTATAAGCCCTGCTATTTCCATGTTCCCAATATATTTACCGGGACCGACAAGTCCTTTATCAGGACTATCCCACCTTGAAAGAGCCTCTGCTGAAACAATTTTCTTGGTTTTGTTATCAACAATAAACTGCAGATACATCTTAAATTCGTTTTTCTCAAACCCCTTTAAGATGCTTTCGGTGATTTTCTTTTCTTCCTGAATCATATTCATAGAATGAATATCACAGAAAACAATTTGCTTTTCCGTACCAAAAATTCTGTTACAGTTCTTTCTGAGATTAAATAGAAGAATTTCACAATTTCTGTCAGAACTTCCAAGATGATAGACGGCAGAGTGAAATACAAGTTTGTTGTTTTTCTCCTTCACAGCTTCAAAATTGTTGAGCTTATTCATAACTTCGGTGAGCCTTTTTTTTGCGTCATCATCATTTGAGGATTGAAACGCAAAGGCAAAACCGTTTTCAGTAATTCGCGCAGAAATTTCTCTGTCACCCGTGTACTCCGAAAGAACCGACGCTGTGTATTTGAGCACATCTTCAAAAGAACTGTCGCCGTGATAAGAGCGAAGATAGCTGCTGTCTAAAATAATATAAGCAATATGATAAAGGCTTCTTGAAATATCGCTTATGGTGTATCTAAAATGATATTTGAAAAATTGCAGATTTCCCATACCAGTCTCGGAATCTGTCATTTTGTCCACAGCATTTTCTTTGCGTATCCGTTTGATGCGTAAAATCAGCAGCACTACTGCGACAATAAGGAGCAAGCAAACAAAAAGCGAAATAATAAGCCAAAAATAGTTTACTTTTGAACTTTCCACTGCATACGAAAGATAAATTCCGCTTTTAACATCTTCTGGGATCTCACTTGCCGCAGCTTTGGTTTTTGAAATCAGCACATCATCCGTAAGGCTTGTGAAAACAAGGCCTGATTTCACTGTTTTACCATCTTTTTCAAAGGATACAAGCTCTAAATAATCTTTATAATAAGGCAGGGTGCTGATATTTTCGGAAGAAGAAACAATCTCCACCTGCAAATTTTCTCCCATAGTATTTTTATCAGCTTTATTACCATTGATATAAACAAAATCCACACCTGATCGTTCAGAGATGATCCTCAGCATATCAGGAATAATACCACAGTATGCGTTATTTTCCTCGTCATAAAATTCAACCGGATAATTATCAGGACTTCCTGCCATATAGATACAATCTCCCAAACCCTCGGTTTTTTCAGTAGTATAAACCTCGGCAAAAACCGGCTGAGCACAGAAAAAAATCAGCAGGAATATTGCAATCATACCTTTTTTCATTTATCAAATCACCTCGCCTCTGTTAAATATTCATCTTCTTTCGTTCAATGCGTCCCCAATCAAGTTTTTTCTTTTTATAGCCACGAAACGCCGTAAGTCTTACAAATGCCATTATAAACCTTAAAGTTGTAACCTCAAAAAAGCAAAGCATTATGGCTTTCATACAGTCTTTGAAGGTAACTGTCAAATCAATGGTCTGTATCCTTGAAAAGAACGCCGTAAGTGTCAGAATTGAATTATATGCGGCATAAATAAGCATAAAAAGGAGCATAAACGGCAAGTTTAGTAAGTCTAAAAAGAATGCCGCTACCATCGTAAACACGCCGAAAACTTCAATAAACGGCGAAAGTAACTCATACAGTAAAAAGTACATATATGAAACAAAACCAACTGCACCGAATTTAGGATTTCCCATCATCTTTTTATGCTTCCACATAGTCTGGAAAAGTCCAAGATGCCAGCGTTTACGCTGTTTTTTTAAGTCCCCTAATTTTTCAGGCACCTGAGTCCAGCATACTGCATCGGTTGCATATTTAATAGAATAGGGAATCTGATTAGTAAGGCAGTAGGAATGAAGCTTTACCACAAGTTCCATATCTTCGCCCATTGTGCCGTGGTCATAGCCGCCTGCTGCAATAACTGTTTCTTTTTTGAACATTCCAAACGCTCCCGATATAATCAGCGAGCCATTAAAATGGTCAAATAAAATTCTTGACGCCAAGAAAGAACGGTCGTATTCGAGTAGCTGCATACAGGCTAAAATGTCTTTTGGCAGTCTGTATTTTATAACTCTGCCATCTTTGAGCGTTACATCATTACAAGGTCTTACCGTTCCGCCAACGGCTACCACATTTTCTTCTTCCAAAACGGGAATTACAATCTTTTTTAAGGAATCATACTGCAGAACGGAGTCTGCATCCATACAGATAAAGTACGGATACTGCGCAGCGTTGATACCCATATTCAGCGCATCTGCTTTACCGCCGTTTTTCTTTCGAATGAGAGTAAGAGGAACCTTCTGTTCATAAGATTCATAAATAAATTCCTCCGGCTGACAGGCTATACTTCTGTGAAGAGGTCGTCTTACCGGATGCATATTATACGCTTCAATTAAAACGCGTGATGTTTCATCCTTTGAGCCGTCATCCACAACGATAATCTCATAAAGTTTATAATCCAGAGAAAGTAAAGATTTGACCGTCTGCACAACCGTTACTTCCTCGTTATATGCCGGAACTACTATTGTTATTGGCACAAAATAGTTATCTGTAAACTTATTCATCAGCCTGTCCTGCATCTTTTTTCTGTAAAGAGTTGATGCACCGATGGCCACCGATAAAAACAAAAATGTAGAGTAGCCGATGAGATATATAACAAAGCAAACGCTGATAATGTCAAAAATATTTTTTATTGTTTCCATTTCCATTATGCTTTCACCGCCTCTGCATTTCTCTTATCAAGACGATAGCGCATAATTTCTCTTGCGTATCTGTCGTTTCCGTCAAAAACATTTATCAAATCGTGATATGTATATCCAAGTTTTTCAAGACTTATTGCGCTATTCTGTCTTATGTGCCAGTTAGAGCTTGAAAGGTTTTCGACCAATATTCTGAAAGTAACATCGCCGGGATATGATTTCAGCGCAGATGAGGCAATCGCCTGATATTCCCATGTGCGATCTTCCAAATTTTCCGCTATCGCCCAAATACTGCTTTCAGCTTCCTTAATCGGGAATTTTTCAAAGTATCGAATAGCTGCAAAACGAAGCTCGCTATCTGCCTTTTCGTTTGATAAAAGTTCCAGCATTTCTTTATCACAGCGGATATTGCCAAAACGGAAGTAATTCAAAATATTAAGCTGCATTCCGGTGGAATATGCATTAAAGCTTTCAAAAAGCATATCTTTTAAGCTTTCTTTATCACCAGTGTAATTCAAAAGTCCGTCACAAATGAGCTTTGAGTGATGGAAGGATAAGTTTTTGTCTATGATTTTTAAAGATGCCACAACAACATCAGGTCTTTGCATACTGTAAAGTGCTTTCAAGGTGTTTTCTCTGCAATATACATTTACAGACCTTAAAAGATCCAAAAGAGCATCGAGCACTTTTTCACTATCATAATGCTTTAGTATGTTGTATTTGTGAAGTATGTAAGGAAAATATGCAATTTTTATGGTATCCTTGCTTATGTAACGATGAGTAAGATATTCAAATACATAAAATGTTTCAACAAGATATTTCTGTGCCATATCAGGCTCTTTTTCAAAAATACTTTCAAGTGCTCTGTCAAACGCCGTGATGCCGGCAGTTCTGTCAAGCTTTTTGCAAAGATATTTTATATATTTTTCTGAGATTTCTTTGCCGTTTTTGATAACTTCTATCTGGTCACAAATGATTTTTTTGAGTTTTTGAGAATTGGCGTAGAGTGCTTTTTCACGGTGACGCAAAACAAAAACATAGACTATGTTAAATGCTATCATGCTGATGCATATTGCGATATAAACATAAATCATAATCTCTATTTTCATTTTCACTCACACCCTTTCCATAACCCTTGCATTAT
>JAZOBC010000071.1:0-7943 GCA_045595795.1 Clostridia bacterium
TATGTAAAAATAGTTCTTCTATGTAAATGGGGTCCAGGGGCAACGCCCCTGTGTCGTTTTAAGGGGGTAAAGGGGGAGAATCGAAACTCCCCCTTTGTTTTGCTACTTTTGCAATCAAAAGTAGGCCTGCCCGGCAGGGCACAAAATACGAAAATGCAACGCATTTTCTACAACCCCTCCGAGTTTGCTTCGCAAACCCACCTCCCCTCGCGTGCCCAGAATGGGTATGCACAGGGAGGGCTATTCAGGGAGGCACTATCTGTTAAACTTTCCATACATACAAAGCATAAATGTTTGTACTTTTTTTGCTTTTGACTTTTTGCTCATCGACAAAGCCGCTATTGAACCACGCGCGTGGTTTTCGGGATGCAAAAACAGCCTGCTTGGTTTTAGCCAAGCAGGCTGTTTTACTTTTCATTATTCCGGTTTCTTTTCCAGCTTCAACGGAAAATCACCTAATTTGTTCACTTTAAAGCCGTTCTTTTTATATTCTTCGTAGTCAAAGGCTTCCAGCTCGTCAATGGCAAGCTTGTGGAATTCATAGAAGTTATACCACCACTCATAGCCACTACCCAGTTCTGCGTTCAGGTATGCATCTACGATGTCGCAAGCCATAGCCGGTGCCACATAAAACGCACCCATCGCTAAAACGTTTACACCATTACCGGTGATGGCACGCAGGGCTGCCGGAACGCTTTCAACCACGCCTGCATGAACATGAGGACATTTGCTGGCTGCAATGTGAATACCCATACCTGTGCCACAAAACAGCAGTGCGCGTTCAAACTCGCCTTCTGCAATCATGGCACCAGCACGCAGACCAACACGGTGGAACATCAGATCCGTATCATCGGGGTCAGAATCTACCTTAACGCCAACATCGGTAATAGTCCAGCCTTTTTCCTTTAAATGCTCAACAACAGCTTCTTTCAGGGGAAAACCGGCAAAGTCGGCACCCACCAAAATCTGCTTATCTTTCACCATTTTCATGCTAAATCGCTCCTCTCTGAAATAAAACCAATTACTCAGTAAAGGTCAGAACGTTGTTAATAAATCCGGTTCTGTCTGTCCAGCTTTTCAAAATGTGAAGCTTCGCGGTATAGCCTTCTCCCCATTCATCCACGGTAACGCTCTTGGGCGTTGTGCCATTATTACCCGCTAAAACTGTATCGGGCAGATAGTTAAACTTCACGTATTTACCGGTTTCGTCATACACGCCCAAAATCATGATGTAGGTTTCTGCGGATGCAGTTACATTATAAGGCGTTGCGGTAAAGGTGATGCTGCTGCCATCAGCTGCAACGCTAAAGCTCTCTTCCTTAATGCCCTTTTCTCTTAAATCAAGAGCAACTTCCGGTCTGGTGTACTGCAGATTATCAATCTGCATTGCGGTCGGTTTAATCATGCCGGTGCCGTCATTCTGCAGAATCTCCAAGAACATGAACTGTCTGAGGGTTGTGTTATATGTCCTGGTCTCAATATGAATCAGTTCTCCGTCTAAGTAGTAAAGAATACGGCTGCCGTTTGCAAAGCAGATTTCATAGTTGTGCCATTCATTGGCAGGAATGGTGATGTTGGTGTTGGTGCCGCCCGCTTTTAACTTACCGTCGGTACCGATCTGAAGAAAGGTTCCCTGAACATTATAGGTATAACCGCGGATTTCATGGCTGGCGTTGTGGTCCTCCACCATCCAGTCAAAATTCATCCACACCTGACCGCCGCCGGCAGGCGGGAAGTCGGTCGGTCTCAAAATAAAGACGGTGTTGTAGGAAGTTGAATATGCCTTGGTTCCATCCGTCGTGATACGCATCGCTGTGCCCGTGCCGCGTGCAGCAGGTTCAAGCCAGGTACCGGATGCCGGAAAATTGCTGAGTGTCCACTGCGCATCCCACTGGTTAAAGGAAATCCAGTCAATGTCGCTGCCGTTTTGAATCGGGCCGGCATTTTTAAAGTTGTCATATTCAAAATCCATAAATAATTTATCATATGCCGCATGTGCAACCGACATAGGAAGCATCATAACCACAATCAAACAAATTGCTAATAGTTTTTTCACGTTAAAACTCTCCTCTCTTAGTTGCCCTGTGTTGTCCACCGGGCAAGGGGTAGGTCAGGAACGGCTGTATTGGCTGCCGCACTGCCAACCGGCGTGATGCGAACGGTTAAATCAAGCGATGATGCCGACGGAACGCGGATGGTCAGTCTGCGAACGCCCGCATTTTGATTCTGTCCCGCAGGATTCGGTGAAGAAGCAAGGGGCACCGCATCTGTGTAGTACAGCTCAACATTGGATGCATTGGATACAAAATCCAGCTGCACCTGTTTGCCGTTCTGACTTAAAATGGCTGTATCGCCGTCCACAACCGTAATGGTTGCCGCTGTTTGCATGAACCAATAGATGGTTGATGCTGTTTCGGTGCGGATTTCATCACGAATCACAACACTTGAGCGATTGTCAGTCAGCATAAATCCGCGTTTTGCGGACAGGGCATCATCTGCATAAACGGAGGACAAATCACCGATGGCAAATGCCTCTGCCTCTGAGCTTTCAAAGCTTGTTACAGGAGCAAAGCCGGTGTAGGTCTGCCCAATCGCTTCATCAGGATTAATCACAAAAAGATTGTGACCCTCCGGACGGCAGCGATAGTAGTTATCCCGGGAGCCGGTGACAAAGTATCCGGGCAGCGTGTAGTCATCCTTACCCAAATCAACCGCCCAACGCTCGCCGAGCATATCCAAAATAAACGTTCCGACATCATAGTGCGCGTGAGACGCAGTGGTCTTTCCGAACTGAGCCGCCAGATAGACACCGTTTTTATCGTAGCTGTCGCGCAGAACAACATCCTCGGTGGTGGTGAAATAGCTGTCTAACGGCAATTGAACCTCAGACGATGACAGATTCTCCCATTCACTGTGATAATATAAAATGTGTTCCAGATAATCCGGTCTGCCCGAAATTTCCATGTAACGCTTTCCTAATGTATAAATTTCCGGAGAATTAAATACATGCGCTGCCCACGGGAATACCAGACCGTCATAGTAGACCTGCGTCGGGAATTCAACCGAGTCGCCAAAGTTGCTGCCGCCGCTGTTACCATGCATTGCCATGTAGAAGTCAACAAACCTTCTGAAGCCGGGGGCTGTCAAAAAGCCATAATCATGTCCTAAGGTATTCTGAATGGTAGAAAGTCCGTGAGACAAGCGGGAAATCTGGTAAGAGGAATAATCCAGTCCCTCCGGCCACGAGCCGGCAGGATAGAAGTTATTCATAACCTTCTCTAACGCCCGCATAGACTCTGCAATTACATAGGATGCCTTGTCGGGCGCTTTATCCCAAACGGCAACGGCTCCCACAAGCGCCGATGACATACAAACGCCTGTGATGTTATTTCCGATTGTGGCGGAATCCGTCAGCTTGGCATCGGTTCCGTTTAAAACGGTTTCCCAGAAGTCTAATTCCGTAACCATCCTTTGTTCCATTCTTGCACACAAATCAGGATATTCAGTCGACCATCTATCATACAGCCAGTCGTAGCAGATAGCCATTGTCATTAATAGCTCTGCAGGCTCTAAGCTGTCGTTACCGGCGCGCCAGGATTCCATGCTGAGCATGGCTTCCACAGCCTGCCTGATTTTCTGGAACATATAGTCCTCACCGGTGATCAAATATCCTGTCATGAAGTCATTCACGGTATACCAGTTGGTTCCGGTGGGGGCAATGGCTCTATCCGGTGCACACCGTCCTGCAATGAAGCCATCAACCCTTGTCTTATAATTCGGGTCATTCTGATGGGCTGTCCGCACACGTTCAAAATCACTTGCCGTCATGGCTGTGCGCGGATGTGAGGTTTTGGCTTGCAGGAGTGTTTTCACTTCTGCCGGTGCCAGTCTTCCATATTGCATGTAGTCATTCACTTCATACAATGTGTTTTCATCTAAGTTGAAATATTTCTCTGCAAAAAGCAATACGCCGCGTTCACCCTGCTGGGTTGTCATGCTGAGCTTTTCAGCCAGCTCCTTTGCCGGCACATAGATGGCGCCGTTTTTGGCAACTGCCGCATCAGAAAGGGTGATTGCCTTAGAGCCGACCGAAACCGTGCTGCTGCCGGCTGATGCCGCAACAGAAGCACCCAGCATTTCAGACAGGTCATTTTGTGCCGCATAAACCACGTCGTTTTGCATGAATGCCGGTGTGTCGGTCTTTTTCCGCTCACCGTTTACGGCAATCTGGCTGCTGTAGGCATGCACGGCATGCTTACCGGTAAGAGCTGCCTTGGCAAGCGCGTCATTTCCTAAAATGGAAAGAATCTCGTTTTCATCCGCGCTGAGCTCAGCGGGCTTTGTGCCGGAATACACGCGCAGGTCATCCACCAAAATGCTGCCGCTTGCATTACTGTTCCATCTTGCAAAGCGGATTTTCACCGGCACATCGGTATTGTCCCGACGGCTGATGTTTGAGGCAACTTGTTCGTTATTCAGCCGCACGCTCAGGGTGTTGGTGTTAAAATCTGTCGCAACGATAATGTGATTCCACTCGCCGCTGACAAGATTTCCAACCGTTTGGGTGCCGGCTTCCACAAAGCCTCCATCGGCATGAACCGTCAGGAACTGGTCAAAGCCGTTGGTGCCTGAGACGTTCATGAACGAAAGAGAAGCACCCTGCCCCACCTGCTTCACCTTGATTTCAAACATCAGCTCTCTGGTTGCACCGGAGAACAGCACGTCAGACACATAGGTTGTATCTGTGTTGGAAAGCTGATAATAGCTTTCTGTTCCCGAGGTTACCAGGGAAGAACCGTCGCTGACCTGAATGCTGAAATCATGCAGACCGCCGGTGGTGGCGTCAAAGTTTTTATAAACAAATACGGTGGGCTTTGCATCCTCGCCGCTGTAATTGAAAATTTTATTGGCAAAGGGCGTTCTGTCTGTCCAGCTGTTTTGCACAAAGGCTTTTGCTGTCCAGCCCTCGCCCCACCGGTCCACGGTTACGCTGACCGGTGCTTCAGCCGCATTTACGTTCTGCATGCCGGATAGGGTGTTACGTGCCACAAAATGACCGGTTTCGTCATACACATTCAGTACGAGCAAATAGGGTCTATCGGCAGCCGTCTTGTTATAAGGCGTTCCCGTAAAGGTGATGCTGCCTCCGTTTTGTGCCACGGAAAAGCTTTCGTTTTTCACACCGCACAAACGCTTGTCTGCCGGTTGCTCCGGTACAAAAATCTTTAAATTATCCAGCTGCATGGCGCTGCCTTTCAGCTTGCCCACACCGTTCGGCTGCACCTCCTGCAAAAACAGGAAGGTGGACTGATTGCCGTTGTGGTCTTTCTCTACCGTATGCACCAGCGCATCATCCACATAAAACAACAGCTGTTTGTTTGTTTTTGACATACAGACTGCATATGTGTGCCACTCGCCGGGCTTAATCGTCATGCCGACCTTTGTGCCAAGCGCTGACAGTGCACCCGTCATATCGATGACAAAAAAATCATGATATGTATTTTTATAGGTCGTTCCGTTTTTAACATAGAGATACATCGCAATCTTGTGAATTGCGTTATAGTCCTCAATCATCCAGTCAAAGGACACCCACAGCTCTCCCCCGCCCGCCGGACCGGCACTACGGGGTCTGTTCATATACACCGTGCGGTCATTGGCAGCAGCCGGCGCCGCCGTTGTATTATCCTTGGTGAAAAGTCTGAGCGCTGTGCCCGTTCCGCGGGCGGCAGGCTCAAGCCAGGTATCGGTTGTGGTAAACCGACTTGCTTGCCATGCCGTTTCCC
The DNA here is from genome assembly GCA_045595795.1 of Clostridia bacterium. Taxonomy (GTDB): domain Bacteria; phylum Bacillota; class Clostridia; order UBA1381; family UBA9506; genus UMGS755. Next base: position 5,784 of record JAZOBC010000071.1, read on the forward strand.
ATTGATTATACCCAACCCAGGTGAAGCTGCCGGGGTCTTGCGTTGGCGCAGACCCCTGATAAGCTTCAAAATCAAAACCAATGGTTACATCTGCAGCAAAAGCCGCCTGCAAGGGAAGCAACGTAACCGTCATAACCATGACCAAAAGTACTGAAAGAAACTTTTTCATGATTTTCTATCCCCTTTTATTTTTCGACTCTTGACCAGGTGCTGAGCGGACGGTCAACAATCGGCTTGCTTGCTGCTTCACCGCCGACAGGCGTAATACGAACGGTAATGTCGATATTCGCCGCTGACGGAATGTGAATGGCAACCTTGTTAACACCCTCGTTCGGGTTCTGACCTTCCGGATTCGGAGAAGTCGGCAGCGGCTCAGCCTTCATGGCGAGCAGCTCTGCACCCGGAGCGTTGGTGATGAAGTCAAGCTGTACCTGCTTGCCGTTCAGGCTCAGGATTGCAGTATCGCCATCCACAACGTTGATGGTTGCAGGTGTTTGCATCAGCCAGTAAATCTCAGAAGGATCAGCCGTTCTGATTTCATCGCGGATGATGGCACTCTGACGGTTATCGGTCAGCATAATACCACGCATAGCAGACTGAGAGTTGGTGTAAATGCTGGTCAGATCACCGATGGCAAAGCCTTCGTCCTCATAGCTTTCAAATACGGGAACGTCACCGTAGCCATAATAGTCGTGACCGATGGTTTCATCCGGATTGATGATGAACAGGTTATGGCCCTCCGGACGGCAACGATAGTAGGTGTCTCTGGAGCCGGTGATAAAGTATCCGGGCAGGTTGTAATCATCTTTACCTAAGTCGATCGCCCAGCGTTCGCCTAACATATCGAGAATGAAGGTACCGGTGTCGTAGTGGTTATGAGAAATAATCTCAGGACCGAAGTGAGCACCGAGGTAAATGCCGTCTTTATCGTAATTGTTACGGAAGGAAACCAGCTCGGCATTCGCATAGTAATGATCCAGCGTGAGCTCCATATCACCTAACTTATTCCATTCGCTGTTGTAATATACAACGTCGTCTAAATAAGCAGCCAGGCCGGAAAGCTCTAAATATTTCTCTTTCAGCTGATAGATTTCGGGGTCATTAAACATGTGAGCCGCCCAACGAATGACATAACCGTCAGCCCATTGTGCCAGTTCCCACTCAGCAGCATCATGGTAGTTGTTTGCACCGTTGTTACCATGACCTGTTACATAGAAGTAGAAGAAGTTCTTAAAGTTGGGAACGGTTAAGAAGCCGTAGTCATGACCCAGGGTCTTGGTGATCGTTGCAATACCGTGAGTCAGGAAGTTCATCATGTATGCTGCATAGTCAAGACCTTCAGCCCACGCACCGTCGGGGAAGAAGTTAACCATAACCTTTTCCAGCGCACGCATGCCTTCTGCAATCAAATATGAGCAAAGCTCAGGGTCTTTGTCAAACACAGCAAACGCACCCATGAGCGTACCGCTCATACATACCACGTTGATGTTGTTACCCTGCGAAACAGAGTTCGTAATACTCGGGTCGGTACCCTTTAACACCTTTTCAAAGTGCTTCAGACCCTTATTAATAATGGAGTCTTCCAGCAACGCACGTTCTTCGGGAGTCCAGTAATCATAGAGCCAGTCGTAGCAAAGCGCCATGGCTGCGATATAAGTAGCAGGCGTTAAGCTATCGTCAGAATAAAGCCAGGTTTCTCTATCAATGCATGCAATCATAACACTTTCGCGAACCTTGTCAATCAGATACGGCTCGCCGGTTGCCAGCCATGCACTCAGCATTGCATAGTCATAATACCAGTGGTTGTTCATGGAGCTCTCAGCCGTCAGCGTTCTGTCGGGTGAGCACAGATTTGTCAAGGTTTTAGCAACCAATGCCTGATAATCCGGGTCGTTCTTGTAGGTTGCACGCATGGTTTCCAGATATTCCTTGTTAATGGATACGCGGGGGTGACCCTTACCCTTCATAAGCTCGGTCACGTCTTCCGGTGTTAAGCGGCCGAACTGCATGTAACCGTTTAAGGTGGTTGCATTGGCTTCGTTCATCTTAATTGCTTCGTCAGCAAAGAGGAGCAAACCGCGTTCATGTTCAAAGGTAAATTTGCCGAGCTTTTCAGCAACATTCTTAATGGGCAGATAGAGTACGCCGTCTTTTGTGGTT
>JAZOBC010000072.1:0-13284 GCA_045595795.1 Clostridia bacterium
ATGTCTTCAAAGACCTAACGACATACATAGTGAATGTTCACACATTCTCTACCCGGTGGCAGATACGATTATTTAATTTAAAATCCCCGAAAACATAAAGCTTTCGAGGATTTGGTCGGGATAACAGGATTTGAACCTGCGCCCTCTTCGTCCCGCACGAAGCGCGCTACCAAGCTGCGCTATATCCCGGAAACGTATTGTAAAATAAAAAGCCCAGCAATCGGGCTTTTTCAGCTTGTTAAACAAGCAAAGTTGGTGGAGGGAGATGGATTCGAACCATCGAAGCTGAAAGCAACAGATTTACAGTCTGCCCCCTTTGGCCACTCGGGAACCCCTCCATATGAAACTCAATGCTGACTTGGTCAATTATACCACAGAAAATATTCACTGTCAATCACTTTTAAAAAATTTTTTAAAAGAAGTTGTGGAGCTGGTGGCAGGACTTGAACCTGTAACCTGCTGATTACAAATCAGCTGCTCTACCGATTGAGCTACACCAGCATACCAAGCCGCAACAAAGATATTATACCACGCAAGATGACATCTGTCAATACTTTTTTCTCTTAAAATTCAAAATAAGAACCCATTTTTATGGCAAACCGGGCTCTAAATAACAATTTTGCTTGTAATTCTAATATTTTTATGGTAAAATATTCATACTAAAGAGAAAACTTCCTGCGTAAAGGAGCTTATGGATGAAAAAAATATTAAGTCTATTTCTTGCTTACCTATTGCTTTTTTCTGTGGCGGTTTTTGTTGCAGACGCAGCAGATGAAATGATTATCATTGAGTCAAAGCCCATTTCCGTCACCTATAACGGTAACGATATTCATTTCCCTGACGCGCTTCCCCTCATTCAAAATGGAAGAACACTGGTACCGGTTAGAGCGATTATGGAGCGAGCCAAGTTGACAGTTGATTACGATTCCACAACAAGAACCGTTACCGCAAGTAAAAACGATTTGACCATCGTGATGGTCATCGACAGTGCTGATGCAACCATAACCCGCGGAGACGCCGTGCAGCAAGTCACCTTGGAAGAACCTGCCAGACTCATTGATGGCCGCACCTATGTTCCCATTCGGTTTTTGAGTGAAAGCATGGATGTAAAGGTAAATTGGAATGCCAACGGCCGTGAAGTTGTGCTGATCGACTCTGCTGAGTGGAAAGATAAAATCGCGCAAAAGGCACCACTGCTCAATAGTGTTTTGAATTTACCCTTACAGCAAAAGCCATATTTCATGGACAGTGCCGGCGATGCACAAATTGAGTTAATTTTAAAAAACATGCCCTCCACCACAGAAACGTCACGTTCTGAAATAAAAAGCAACTTTGATTTATCTTTTTCGCAAACCGAAGTTTTTGATGGCACCAATACCGGAGCATACTTGGTTCTGCAGGCGGATTTATCTTCCTTAAAAAAGCTGCCGACAAGCTTATTGGGCGCAGATGATACAACCCTTCAGAAACTTGCAAAGATGCACCGTATTGATGTCGATATGGTGCTTGACAAAGACGCTAACTTCTATATTAAAAGTGTGCCTCTCGTAGAAAAAATGCGTGAAATTGGCATCACTGATTTGGCAGACACCATCGGTAACCGCTATGTGAAACTTGTAGATACTTCTCAAAAGGATGAAGACACCAAAAATGCTGACACACTGTGGGAATACATCGTAAATACGATTGAATCGGACGATCTTTTATATTCTCAAAGTGTTGCGCACATCTCACAAATCGTGGATTCCTACATCGCAACCTTTGGCAGCAACCGTTGCAGTACAAAAACCTTGGCAAAGGGCGTTACGCGCCATGAATGCACTCTGACAGAAAAAGAACTGACATTTTTGAACTTCATCAAACCTGAGGCAAGTGGCATAACAGATTCTGACATCGACTTGAAAATGTTTGTAACTGAATCCAATGGTGTCGCCACAAAAATGGAGTTTAATCTTTCTTTCGTCAGCGCCGCTAAGCCGCTTGACAGCATAGAGGGCGCCAAGAACCCCACAGCACAATATAAAATTACCTTTAATGTAGGCATGGCATTCCGTGACTATTCAAGCACGTATGACCGCAATGTGTCAATTCCGAAAAATATAATTACGTTAGAAGAATTAGAAAAGAAATTTGAAAATTCAATAACCTCTTGATTAACTTAAAAAGAGCTGTCACGAAAGACAGCTCTTTTTTATATTCCGATTATAAATAGAAATGATGATTTGCAATCACGGTATAAAAGGGTCTGTTGCTCGTAATCCAGTGACTTTGTGCGCTCACAGGATTTAAAAAGAACAAGCAGCTTCCTACAACGTTTTCGCCCTCTAAAGCTCGTTTTGCTGCAACCACACTGTCGCCATAGGGCGTGTGATAAATGCTGCCATCCAACACAGGGGAAAATTGAACGCCATGCTTTCGGTCAAAAATAACGCCATAAATGGTGTTGGGATATTCCGGACTTTTCACACGATTTAATACCACGTTGCCCACCGCAATTTTTCCACGCATGGGTTCTCCCCTGCTTTCAGCGTGGATAATACGGGACAGCCAATAAATTTCATCATCACTGTAACCACGGTTCCCCATCAAGTGACTCGGCACGGTGACACCTTCTTTGCGTATATTGACCGTATAGGTATCAAAAATCCAATCGACCTCGCAAGAAAGTTCTTCGCAAACGAACCGCACCGGCACAAACAAACGCTCGTCTACAAGTCGGATTCCGTTTTCAATGGGAACATATCGACCGTTGACGTAACCGCCGTCTTTACCCTTGGGCAACTCTATCACAGTCCCCTCGTGATAAATCGTTGCGGTATCTGTTTGTGTATCCCAAGTAACACTTTCTGCCCCAATCGCTTCACTGACAAAGCGAACAGGCACAAAGGTAGTGCCGTTATAAAGAAACGGTTTTGTATCCATTTGGATGAATGTATCGTTCACAGTCATGGTAATCGGTGTGTCAAAATTTATGTCTTCTTTGGCTGCCATACTCGGCAGCGGACTCACCAACAGAAGCGTCAGCAAGGTTAAGAGCAAGCATCGTTTCAACATGTGGACTCTCCTCCCCTTCTTAGCTTTTTGATATATCATGTCTGATACTCACCACAATAGTATAACATAAAAAAACCATGGATGACAAGCGTCAATCCATGGTAATTATGTAAACTAATTTTGAACAGACCGGCTTAGCCCTCGCGTGTAAACATGCTGCCAATACCGGTATCTGTAAAGATTTCGAGCAGAATGGAATGCAGAATACGGCCGTCAATGATATGGACACGATTAACGCCCTGATTCACAGCTTCAATACAACCGCGAACCTTAGGAATCATGCCGCCGCTGATGGTACCATCCTCAATGAGCTGTGTTGCCTTAGTCGCTGTCATTTCATATATGATGTTGCCTTCCGTATCCTTAACGCCCTCAACGTCTGTTAAGAACATGAGCTTTTCAGCACCCACTGCCGCTGCAATAGCACCGGCAACCGTATCAGCGTTAATGTTATAACTTTGACCCTCTTTATCGACACCGATGGGAGCGATGACGGGGATAAATTCATCATTTGTTAAATTTAAGAGCAGCTTTTGGTTAATTTTCTTAATTTTGCCCACATAACCCAAATCCACAGGGTTGCCGTCTGCATCTTTGTCCATAGCTTCGCACTCAATCAGGCTGCCGTCAATACCACAAATGCCTACAGCCTTACCACCATATTGATTCAGAAGAGAAACAACCTCTTTGTTGGTTTTGCCCACCAGCACCATTTGCGCCACAGCCATAGTCTGCGCATCGGTCACGCGCAAACCACCCACAAATTTGCTTTCAATCTGATAGGTTTTCAGTGCCGCTGTGATGTCAGGGCCGCCGCCGTGAACCACCACCGGATGCATACCTACATATTTCAGCAGGGTAACGTCCTCCATAACGGAATGCTTCAACTCATCATTAATCATGGCATTGCCGCCATACTTAATGACAACGGTTTTGTTATATAATTTTTGTATGTAAGGAAGGGCTTCAATTAAAATCCCTGCCTTTTTAATTAACTCCTGCATAATATCCTCCTGTTTTTACAGATAAAATCCTGAGCCGCAAAGACCCTGTGTTTCAGGGAAGCCGCAAAGCAGATTCATGTTCTGCACTGCCTGACCCGCTGCGCCCTTAACCAAGTTATCAATGGCACTGACCACAATTACGCGGTTTAAACGCTCATCCACACAAAGACCAATATCCACAAAGTTTGAGCCGGCAACATGGTTGCTTTCGGGTAGACCACTGTCATAGATTCTAACGAAGGGTTCTCCATCATAAAAATCATGATACAGCTTAAGTAGTTCTTCCTTTTTCTTCGGTGCCTTTAAGTCTGCATAAATGGTTGCATAAATGCCGCGCTTCATAGGCACCAAATGTGGTGTGAAGGAAAGTACAATATCGGTTCCTGCCAAGAGGGAAAGCTCCTGTTCAATCTCTGAAGTGTGCCGATGAGTTGCTACCTTATAAGCCTTCATGTTTTCGGTGCATTCACAAAAATGATAATCCACAGCCAGACCTCTGCCTGCGCCGGATACACCGGATTTTGCATCAATGATAATATGCTTCGGTTCTACAACTCCGTTTTTAAGCAATGGTGCCAAACCTAAAATGGAACAAGTGGTATAACAGCCCGGATTGCCAATCAGGCGTGTTTTTTTAATGGCTTCACGATGAAGCTCCGGCATACCATAAACCGAAACCTCCAAAAGTTCCGGTGAAGAATGGGGCTGGTTATACCAAGCCTCATAGACTGCCGGATCATTGTAGCGATAGTCACCGGATAAGTCAATGACCTTAAGACCCAATGCATACAGCTTGGGAATAACCTCTTTGGAAGCACCATGAGGCAGTGCGGTAAACACAACATCACAGTTTTCTGCCACCTTTTCAGGCTCAGCAGAGGTCAAAACCATATCGCAAACGCCACGAAGCGCAGGATAAATCTCTGATATTTTCTGACCCTCATAGCTTTTTGAAGTCAGCATCGTCAGTTCCACGCCCCCGTGCTGCAAAAGCAGCCGCACCAGTTCGCTGCCTGCATAGCCGGTAGCACCTAAAATTCCAACTCGTACCATTGTTTTCTTCCTTCCTTTATTCATAACTTGTATTATTATACAACATAATGCATAAAAATGCAATAGTAAATTTATTTAAAACCAAATGTTTAATCACAAATTTATTTGTCTATACTGATTGCAGGAGATGATGAATATGAAACATACAGTTGCAATCGTATTACTTTCCGCGCTGCTGCTCACCATGACCTGGGTGTTTGCTTCTGAGGACATCAGCCGAGACTTATCAGAAAATATTGTAAGGCTTCATATTTTAGCCAACAGCGACAGCGAGGAAGACCAAACCTTAAAACTCACGGTGCGTGACAGCCTTTTAAATGCCTCCCGTCAGTCGCCTCAAATGCTTTCAGACGGAGAAATTATGGAAATCTGCCAAGCCACCGTCTATGCCGCCGGCTACAATTATCCTGTCAGCGTAGAGCGCGGACGATTTTATTTTCCACAAAAAAGCTACGACAATCTGACCTTGCCTGCCGGCACCTACCACGCACTACGCATCCGCATTGGCAACGGTAGCGGACAGAACTGGTGGTGCGTTATGTATCCACCCCTCTGCTTCACGCCACAAAGCACAGGCACATTAGATGAAGAGGCTCTACTTACACTGAAAAATGCAGTCAAACCCGAAACCTTTTCCATGGTTTGCGAAAGCAATGCCATCACCATCAAGCCATCCTTTAAGCTGCTCGAACTTTGGCAACAGCTAAAGGCAAAGATAGCAGATTAATCCTCAAATAATTCCTCCATTAAGCGGCGCACCGATTCGCGTCGCTTTTCTGTTGCCTCCCGATTGATGCTGATATCCACGCAATCTCCTTCTTTTGCTTCGGGAAGTAACTTGTGTGGAACTTCATAAAAAACCTCTTCTTCTCCTTCTAATATCATAACACCATTTTCGATTCTGTCAACTACAAACTGCATATTTTTTCCTCCTATTTTAGAAATTCCACATTTTTTCCATCAGATAACACCTGAATCGTTCCCTCTAAGTCTGTTCTGTATACCGGAATCTCCAATTCATCCAAAAGCTCTAAAATTTCATCGTGAGGATGACCATAGCTGTTGTCGGTCCCACAGGAAATCACCGCATATGCAGGTGAAACCGCTTTCAAAAAATCCTCACTTGAGGATGTTGTAGAACCGTGATGTCCTACCTTTAAAATATCAGCATCAATGAACTGACCGGAAAGCAGCATCTCCTGCTCCGACGGCACTTCTGCATCACCGGTAAATAAAAAGGAAGTTTCACCATATGCCACACGAACCACGGCAGAATAATCATTGAGTTCATCATAGCCATCCGATACCGGCGCTGCCATGGTCATGGTCACGCCTGACTCTACCTCAATGGTGACGCCGGCTTTCGCCGTTTTGATGGTTAAGCCTTTTTTCTGAATCGCAAGAAGCAGATTTTCGTAGAGCCTGCTGTTATGGCTAACCTTAGGCATATAGACCTGTCCAACATCAAATTCTTCAACCACCTGCTGCATACCGCCAATGTGGTCGGAATGGGGATGACTGCAAATCAGATAATCAATTTTCCGGCAACCCCGCTGCCTCAAATAGTCTGCCACCTCATCACCATAATCCCTCTCACCGGCATCAATGAGGGCTGTTTTTCCACCGGGAAATTCAAGAAATGCGCTGTCCCCCTGCCCGACATCAATGTAAGACACCAAAAGTTTCCCTTTAGAATCAATCAAAGAAGCAGGGTTGTCTGCCGGTAACAAAAATTTGCCCACTGCAGCAATGACAACAAGTAAGACAATGGTATATAACTGCTTTTTATTACGGATTTTCATATGACACTCCCAAAATATCTTTTTTATTATTGTATCACAAATTTACTTAATAGGAAAGAAAAAAGACAATCTTTGTCCAAAAAAATACATATATAAAGGAAGATTCTTAATTTTTCAAAAATTTTTAAAGAAACACTTGACATATTTACTTGTTTATGATAGTATTATAAATTGCATTATAAGTCAAAATTAGGGTTATTATGCGTGCAGACCGCAGAGAAAAACAGCGTCTATCGCTTGTTTTCCTTGCTGTCATGGGCAGTACATAATTGTTCGAAAAATATAAATGAGGTGATCAAGGTAATGGTGCATCCGATCCAGTTAGGCAAAAACGTCAGAATGAGTTATGCAAAAATCGACGAAGTCCTGGACATGCCGAACCTGATTGAAGTTCAGAAGGACTCCTATCAATGGTTCTTAGACGAGGGCTTAAAAGAGGTTTTTCATGACATTTCCCCGATCACAGATTATACCGGCAATCTGGTCTTGGAATTCATCGATTACAAGCTGGAAGACAAGGTTAAGTATGATGTGGAGGAATGTAAAGAGCGCGACGCTAATTACGCATCACCCTTAAAAGCTCGTGTCCGCCTGATTAACAAGGAAACCGGCGAGGTGAAAGAGCAGGAAATCTTCATGGGTGATTTCCCGCTGATGACCGACCAGGGAACCTTTATCATCAATGGTGCTGAGCGTGTTATTGTCAGCCAGTTGGTTCGTTCTCCCGGCATTTATTTCGCCATGGAGCACGACAAGACCGGTAAAGAACTGTTTAGTTCCACTGTCATCCCCTACCGTGGTGCATGGCTTGAATATGAAAACGATATTAACGATGTTCTGTCTGTTCGTATTGACAGAACCCGTAAAATCCCCATCACAGTGTTAATTCGTGCACTGGGTGTCATTACCGATGACCAGATTTTATCTCTCTTCGGTGAAACTGAAGCTATGCTGAACACGCTGGAAAAGAGCGCTTCCATTCAGTCTCAGGATGACGCTTTAATTGAAATTTATAAAAAACTCCGTCCGGGTGAGCCCCCTGCTGTAGAGAGCGCACGTTCTCTCTTGATGGGTCTGTTGTTCGACCCCAAACGCTATGATTTGGCTCGCGTCGGCCGCTTTAAGTTTAACAAAAAGCTGGGTATTGCTGCCCGTATTACCGGCTTTACCGCAAAAGAAGCAATTGCAGACCCCCGTACCGGTGAGGTGATCTTAGCTGCTGATCAGTACATTTCAAAGGAAGTGGCTCAGCAGGCAGAGCTTGCCGGCGTTAACGAGGTTATTTTGGATATTAACGGAAAAGCCATTAAGGTCTTTTCTAATAATACTGTTACCTTGTCTGAATATGTAGACTTTGATTGCTCCGACATGGGCATTCATGAAAAAGTTTGCTTACATGTTTTAAATGAAATTTTAGAAGAAAACAGCGATGAAGCATCCATCCGTGAAGCCATCAATCGCCGTATGGATGAGCTGATTCCGCACCACATCACAGTGGATGACATTTTCTCTTCTATTAACTATCAGATTGGTCTGTTATACGGCATCGGCACAACCGATGACATCGACCATTTAGGCAACCGTCGTCTGCGCTGCGTGGGCGAGCTGTTGCAGAACCAGTTCCGCATTGGTCTTTCCCGTATGGAACGTGTGGTTCGCGAGCGTATGACCATCCAAGACTTAGACGTCGTGACACCACAGGCACTCATTAACATTCGTCCTGTTGTGGCAACCATTAAAGAATTCTTCGGTTCTTCACAGCTCTCACAGTTCATGGATCAGTTAAATCCCCTGTCTGAGCTGACTCATAAGAGAAGATTGTCTGCCTTAGGTCCCGGCGGTTTGTCTCGTGACCGTGCAGGCTTCGAGGTTCGTGACGTTCACCATTCTCACTATTCCAGAATGTGTCCCATTGAAACACCTGAAGGTCCGAACATTGGTCTGATTTCGTCTCTTTCCACCTATGCACGCATTAATGAATACGGCTTCATTGAAGCACCGTATCGCCGCGTGGATAAGGAAAGCGGCACCGCAACTGACGACATCATTTATATGACCGCTGATATTGAAGACCAATATATTATCGCACAGGCCAACGAGCCCTTAGATGATGAAGGAAGATTTGTCAGCAAAAAGGTTGCAGCCCGCTTTAAGGATGATATCTTAGAAGTTGAGGCTTCACAGGTTGACTTCATGGACGTATCACCCAAACAGGTTGTTTCTGTGGCAACTGCCATGATTCCCTTCCTTGAAAACGACGATGCTAACCGTGCTCTCATGGGTGCGAACATGCAGCGTCAGGCTGTGCCCCTTTTGAAAACACAGTCCCCCATCATCGGTACCGGTATGGAATATAAAGCCGCTAAAGACTCCGGTGTTGTGGTACTGGCAAAAGAAGACGGCGTTGTCAGCAAGGTAAGTGCTGATGAAATCGTAATTAAGGCAAAGAACGGTAATTTAACTACCTATAAATTAATCAAGTTCACCCGCTCCAATCAGGGTACCTGCATTAACCAAAAGCCCATCGTTGCACAGGGCGAAAAGGTTAAGAAGGGCGACATCATTGCTGATGGTCCCTCCACTGACCAGGGTGAAATTGCACTGGGTAAAAACATTCTCATTGGCTTCATGACATGGGAAGGTTATAACTACGAAGATGCTATGCTGATTAGCGAAAAGCTGGTTCGTAACGACGTATTAACCTCCATCCACATTGAAGAATATGAATGTGAAGCCCGCGACACCAAGCTGGGTGCCGAAGAAATCACGCGTGATATTCCCAACGTGGGCGATGATGCACTGAAAGACTTAGATGAACGCGGTATCATCCGCATTGGTGCTGAGGTTCGCTCCGGCGATATCTTAGTCGGTAAGGTAACACCTAAGGGTGAAACCGAGCTGACAGCTGAAGAGCGCCTGCTGCGCGCTATCTTCGGTGAAAAAGCCCGCGAAGTGCGTGACACCTCTCTCCGTGTACCCCACGGCGAAGCCGGTATCATTGTCGATGTTATTGTATTTGACCGCGAAAAGGGCGACGAGCTACCTCCGGGTGTCAACCAGTTGGTACGCTGCTACATTGCTCAGAAGCGTAAAATCTCTGTGGGCGATAAAATGGCAGGTCGTCACGGTAACAAGGGTGTTATTTCCCGTATTCTCCCCGAAGAAGATATGCCTTTCCTGCCGGATGGTACACCGCTTGAAATCGTGCTGAATCCTCTGGGTGTTCCTTCCCGTATGTACATCGGTCAGGTGCTTGAGGTTCACTTGGGTCGTGCTGCCAGAGAGCTTGGCTGGAAGATTGCCACACCGGTATTTGATGGTGCAAACGAGTTTGACATTATGGATACTTTAGAGCAGGCAGGTCTTGACCGTGACGGTAAAACCATTCTGTATGATGGTAGAACCGGTGAGCCGTTTGATAACAGAGTTACCGTTGGTATTATGTATATCTTAAAGCTGGCGCATTTGGTTGACGATAAGATTCATGCCCGTTCCACCGGTCCTTATTCACTGGTTACGCAGCAGCCTTTAGGCGGTAAAGCACAGTTCGGTGGACAGCGTTTCGGTGAAATGGAAGTTTGGGCACTGGAAGCTTACGGTGCTGCCTATACTCTGCAGGAAATTCTGACAGTTAAATCCGACGACATTGTCGGTCGTGTGAAAACCTACGAATCCATTGTTAAGGGCGACAGCGTTCCCAAATCCGGCATCCCTGAATCCTTCAAGGTGCTGATTAAGGAATTGCAGTCACTGTGTCTTGACATTCGTGCACTGGATGAAAACATGAACGAAATTCATCTGAAGGATTCCTCTGAAGAGGAAGAAGAGTCTTCAATGGGTCTCACCATTAAAGATGATGCTGCTTTCATCGACATTGATTTAAATGATGACGATGATGAGGTGGCCGATGGTGATGACGACGCTGCTTTCGATGATTTGTTAGACGATGAAATCGAAGACGATTTAGATGGCGACATTGATGACGAGTTAGAGGATGATTTCGACAAAGAACTCGGCGACGACAAGAGCGACTTTATTGACGATCTTGATTTGCTGTAAGATTTGCCTGTTAACGGACGAGCCGCATTGCATGAGCGGCGAATAAATTCGGAATGGAGATGAAACGGTTGTCTGAAAATTCATTTGAAGCGATTAAAATTGGCCTGGCCTCCCCTGAAATGATTCGGGAATGGTCCCATGGCGAAGTGAAAAAACCGGAAACCATCAACTATAGAACCTTAAAATCTGAGCCCGATGGCTTGTTCTGCGAGCGTATTTTCGGTCCTCAAAAGGACTGGGAATGTCACTGCGGAAAATATAAGCGCATCCGGCATAAAGGTATCATTTGTGACCGTTGCGGTGTTGAAGTTACCCGCGCACGCGTTCGTCGTGAGCGTATGGGTCACATCGAACTGGCTGCACCTGTTTCTCACATTTGGTACTTCAAAGGTATCCCCACCCGCATGGGTCTTTTGCTTGACATGACCCCGAGAATGCTGGAAAAAGTTCTCTACTTTGCTGCCTATGTTGTCATTGACCCCGGCACAAGAACAGAACTACAGAAAAAACAGATTCTTTCTGAAAAAGAATATCGTGATTTTTCTGAGAAATACGGCGACAGATTCCGTGCTGCTATGGGTGCAGAAGCCATTAAAGAGCTGCTGCAGGAAATTGACTTAGAAGAAATGTCCAAAGAGCTTAAGCTGGACTTAGAAGGTGCAACCGGCCAGAAAAAGATTCGTCTTTTAAAACGCTTGGAGGTTGTAGAATCCTTCCGTCTTTCCGGCAACAAGCCCGAATGGATGATTTTGGATGTTGTACCCGTTATTCCGCCTGATCTGCGTCCCATGGTGCAGTTAGACGGTGGTCGTTTTGCAACCTCTGACTTAAACGATTTGTATCGCCGCGTGATTAACCGTAACAATCGTTTAAAGAGACTGCTCGACTTAGGTGCACCTGAAATCATTGTTCGTAATGAAAAAAGAATGCTGCAGGAAGCAGTTGACGCATTGATTGACAACGGCAGAAGAGGCCGTCCTGTAACCGGTCCCGGCAACCGTCCCTTAAAATCCCTGTCTGACATGTTAAAGGGTAAGCAGGGCCGTTTCCGTCAGAACTTGTTAGGTAAGCGTGTTGACTACTCCGGCCGTTCCGTTATCGTTGTTGGCCCTGAGCTGAAAATTTATCAGTGCGGTTTGCCGAAGGAAATGGCCATTGAGCTATTTAAACCCTTTGTTATGAAAAAGCTGGTCAATGACGGACTGGCTCACAATATCAAGAGCGCTAAACGGATGGTTGAACGTGTAAAACCTGAGGTTTGGGATGTGCTGGAGGATGTTATTAAAGAGCATCCCGTTCTCTTAAACCGTGCACCAACCCTGCACAGATTGGGTATTCAGGCATTCGAGCCCGTTTTGGTTGAAGGTCGCGCACTGAAGCTGCATCCTTTAGTATGTACTGCTTATAACGCCGACTTTGACGGTGACCAGATGGCTGTTCACGTGCCCCTGTCTCCCGAAGCACAGGCTGAAGCACGTTTCCTGATGCTTTCCGCTAACAACTTGTTAAAACCCCAGGACGGTCGTCCCGTTACGGTTCCCACACAGGATATGGTTTTGGGTGCTTACTACCTGACCATTGACAACGAAGAAGAAATCGGCACTGGCAAGAGCTTCTTCAGTGTGAACGAAGCCATTTTGGCATATGCTAACGGCGTTGTGGGCATTCATGCTCCCATCAAAGTGCGCATTCAAAAAGAAATTGACGGCGTGCAGCATGAAGCATTAATTGATACCACTGTGGGTCGCTTAATTTTCAATGAAGCTGTTCCTCAGGACTTAGGTTTTGTAGACAGAAGCCAGCCTGAAAACCTCTTGAAGTTAGAAGTTGACTTCCTGACTACCAAGAAGGAACTGGGTAAAATTGTTGATAAGTGTATCCGTGTTCACGGCTTGACCAAGACCGCTGAAGTGTTAGACCGCATCAAGTCTTTGGGCTACAAATACTCCACTCAGGGTGCCGTAACCGTTAGTGTCAGCGATATGAAGGTGCCTGAAGCTAAGAAGCAATACTTAGCAGAGGCAGAAGAAGCCGTTGATAAGATTACAAAGAAATTTAAACGTGGTTTAATCTCTGACGAAGAGCGTTATAATATGGTTATCAAGACTTGGAACGAAACCAACGACAAGGTAACCAAGGCCTTGATGGATAATCTGGATAAGTTTAACCCGATTTACATGATGGCTCACTCCGGTGCCCGTGGTAGCCAGAACCAGATTCGTCAGCTGGCAGGTATGCGTGGTTTGATGAACGATACCTCCGGTAAAACCATTGAAATCCCCATTCGTGCTAACTTCCGTGAAGGTTTGAAC
>JAZOBC010000073.1:0-3468 GCA_045595795.1 Clostridia bacterium
GCCACAATACCGGAGTCACAAATTTTCGTAATAATTTTTTCTTTATCCATTGTTTTACTCCTCCTTCGTCCCTAAAAATCAAATATCTCTATTAGTATAACAAAATTTCCGCAAAATATATTGTACCACAAGATGAACGCAAGGTCAAGAAGCACCGCAGAAATCTTTTAATTTCGTTGAAAATAAACAAATAACGCGAATTTTCTTTCCCTGACTTACCATTTATTGTGCAAATAAATTTTTTTGAAAAAATATACTATAAAAGCTTTTTACGGTTACACTAACAGAGTAAAGGAGTGTTTGATAATGAAACAATTTGGTTTGCGCGATAAAATTGGATATATGTTGGGTGATTTAGGCAACGACTTCTTCTTTATTTTAGCAAGCTCGTTTTTAATGGTGTTTTACACCAAAGTACTCGGCGTTGCCGGTGAGGTAGTTGGAACGTTATTTTTAGTTGCCCGAGCTGTGGATGCTTTTACGGATGTTACCATGGGCCGCATTGTTGACAGATCAAGAACCGGTCGGAACGGTCGTTTCAGGCCATGGATTCGCCGCATGGCAATTCCCGTTGTGCTTGCCGGCATTTTAATGTTTATTCCGGCTGCCAAAAATTTACCCTATTGGGGCAAGCTTGTTTATATTTACGTTACCTACCTGTTTTGGGGCAGCGTTTGCTACACCGCTATCAATATTCCCTACGGCTCAATGGCGTCCGTCATCACGGAAAATCCTGTAGAGCGAACCTCACTTTCTACGTTTCGCTCTATTGGTGCAGCTATTGCCGGCGTGCTGATTGGCTCTGGTGTGCCTCTCTTTATATATACCTATGATGCGCAAGGTAACCAGCTGATTTTAGGCGAGCGATTTCTTCCTTTAGTCTTGGTGTTTGGCGCCCTTGCATTAATTTGCTATGGACTATGCTATCAATTAACAACAGAACGGGTTGCTCATACTCCTTCAGAAAAGAACATCGGTTTTTTCGATGCCTTAAGAGGCATGATAAAAAACCGAGCCTTATGGGCAATTATTGCTGCTGCCATTGTGTTGCTGCTTTCCTCCCTGCTTTCTAACACGATGAATCTCTATTTATTTATGGATTATTTTAAAAACAAAGAGGCCATGAGTGTGGCAGGGCTTTTACAAACCGCTTGTACCTTAATTTTGGCTCCGTTTTCTGCTACCATTGCAAAACATATCGGAAAAAAAGAGGCCTCAGGCTTTGGCGTCTTATTTGCCTCTGTTGTCTTTTTTCTGCTGTATCTTTTCCGAATTCGAAACCCCTGGCTGTTCTGCATCATTTTATTCATTGGCAACTTGGGAGTGGGACTGTTTAACTTGATGATTTGGGCGTTCATTACCGATGTCATCGATAGCCAAGAAGTATTAACAGGTTCAAGAGAAGACGGCACTGTTTACGCAGTCTATTCCTTTGCGCGCAAAATTGGTCAGGCTTTGGCTGGTGGCTTGGGAGGCTATGCACTGTCTCTCATTGGCTACGTCTCCTCCACCGAAAACATTGTACAAGCCCCGGAAGTTGTGGAACGGATATACACAGTTTCCACCATCATTCCTGCCATTTGCTATTTTATTGTTGCCATGATATTAATTTTCTGGTATCCCTTATCCAAGAAGAAAATTGCCGAAAACCAACGCATCATTAAGGAACGACACTCAAATTCATAAAATGAAAGGATGATTAACATGCTGTATCCCCGTCTCAGCACATCTCGTGCTGTCATTGACCTATCCGGCATCTGGAATTTTCAATTAGACGAAAACGAAAACTTGACAGAATCCCTGATAACGGAGCCGCTTTCGCATCCCATGACCATGGCCGTTCCCGCCTCATACAACGATCAAAAAGAGGGTGAATCTTTCCGCGACCATTATGGTTGGGTTGTATATGAGCACTACCTATCAGTTCCCGATTCCCTTCGCTCTCAACGATTGGTTTTGCGATTCGGTTCTGTAACCCAAAACGCAAGAGTTTATTTAAACGGAAACCTGATTACAGAGCACCGTGGCGGATATTTACCCTTTGAGGTCGAAATCACCGACAAACTCACAGACGGCCAAAATCGCTTGACAGTTGCCGTGGATAACCGCGTAAACTTCTCCACTCTGCCAGTGGGCAGCGAAAAAGGCGGCAACATGCTGACTGGTCTGATTCCTGATACGCCAGGTGTTACGCCAAAAAAACAAAATTATCCCAACTTCGACTTTTTTAACTACAGTGGCATCACCCGCCCGGTTAAGCTATACACAACACCCAAAAGCTATATTAAGGATATCACCTTAGTTCCATCCGTCAACGGTTCTGATGCACAGGTGGACTATCTGGTGGAAACCGTTGGTGAGGGAGATGTTCACATCCGATTGCTTGACGAGGCAGGCAAGGTGGTAGCAGAGGCAGACGGAGAAAAAGGCAGCTGCATCATAGCAAATGTCCGTCTTTGGCAACCGCTTGACGCCTATCTCTATCAGGCAGAGGTTCAATTTGGCGATGACCTCTACACAGAACCCTTTGGCGTTCGAACTGTTGAGGTGCGTGGAAAAGAATTTTTAATTAACGGAAAGCCTTTTTACTTTAAAGGTTTTGGCAAGCACGAGGACGCTCCCTTTCGCGGCAGAGGTTTAGATCAGGTTTTGAATGTAAAAGATATCGCTCTCATGCGCTGGATTGGTGCCAACTCCTTCCGCACCAGTCACTACCCCTACGCAGAGGAAATGATGCTACTTTGTGACCGTGAGGGCATTGTTGTCATTGATGAAACCCCGGCCGTAGGCGTAAACCTGAATTTCGGTGCTGCCGCCGGCGGCGAGGTCAAAGATACCTATGCACTCATCGGCACGAAAGAACATCACCACGAGGTAGTGCGGGACATGATTGCCAGAGATAAAAATCGTGCCTGTGTGGTCATGTGGTCCATTGCCAACGAGTCAGATACCACCAGCTTTCCGGATAGTGCTGTGGATTACTATAAACCGCTGTATGACTTAGCTCACAGCTGCGACCCACAAAACCGCCCTGTTACCATCGTGGGCGTACAAAATGACTTCACACGTGATAAAACACTGCCCATGACGGACGTGATTTGTTTAAACCGCTATTACGGATGGTACGTATATGGCGGTGACCTCACAGCCGCCAAGCAGGCCCTTGCCATTGAGCTGGATTATTGGCAGAAGTTAGGTAAGCCGCTGATGTTTACAGAATATGGCGCTGACACAGTTGCCGGCCTTCACGCTGCTACCCCTGTCATGTTCACTGAGGAATACCAGGTAGATTTTTACAAAGCTGTCCACGAGGTAACAGACCGCTATGACTATTTCATTGGCGAGCAGGTTTGGAACTTCGCAGACTTTGCAACCATTCAGGGCATTATGCGGGTAGAAGGCAATAAGAAAGGCATCTTCACCCGTGACCGTCGCCCCAAAATGGCTGCTCATTATTTTAAAAAGCGT
>JAZOBC010000074.1:0-6810 GCA_045595795.1 Clostridia bacterium
GGCATCGCGATGCCGGTTGGTCAGAATTTCGTTTTAAAATGCCGCATAAAATGCCGGTTGATGTCACATTCATCGTCGCTTTTGCAGGGATGTTGAGAACTCAATGAATAGTGCAATGTGGCATCGCAAAAAATTGTAAAAATAATGCCAAAAACCCCTTGACAATAGGGATTACCTAATGTCAAGGGGTTTGAGAATTCGTTGTTATTTCAATTATTTGAAGTATCTCTTTAAAAGACCTTCTAAACCTCTACCGTGCCGAGCTTCGTCGCGCGCCATTTCATGGACGGTATCGTGGATTGCATCCAGGCCGTTTTTCTTAGCGCAAGCAGCTAAGTCAAACTTACCCTGAGTTGCACCGTATTCACAGTCAACTCTCCAAGCAAGATTTGCTTTGGTGCTGGCTTTCATGTTGGGTTCTAAGTCTTCGCCTAAGAGTTCAGCGAATTTTGCGGCGTGCTCTGCTTCTTCATAGGCTGCTTTTTCCCAGTAAAGACCAACTTCGGGATAGCCCTCTCTGTGTGCAATTCTTGCCATGCAGAGATACATACCAACCTCAGCACATTCGCCATTAAAGTTTGCCATGAGCTGGTCGAAGATGAACTTCTTATCTTCTTCAGAAATGTCGGGGTTATTTTTTACGGTTTTGCCGTAAACGCCATATTCGTGCTCAGCGGCGAGGGCTGCGCCTTCTACCATTTCTTTGAATTTTTCAGCCGGCACTTTGCAAACCGGGCAATTTGCGGGAGCAGCGTCTCCCTCGTGAACGTAACCGCATACAGAACATACAAATTTTTTCATCGTTTTAATCTCCTTTAATATAATTTTTTATTTTAATCTTTATTGATTACATTGTTTGCAGGTGCCTGTGCAGTACACCTCTTGTGTGGTGACAGTAAAACCGTCAGGCAGATGGCTGTCCGGCTCAACTGTATCAAAATCGTAAACCTTGCCGCACTTTGAGCAGAGAAAGTGCCCGTGCAGATCAGTGCAAGCATCAAACCGGGCTTGCTGCTCTTCGATGGTGATGAGCTTAATCATGCCGGCAGAGGTCAGCAGCTTAACCGTGTTATATACTGTGGTTCTTGACAAGGTAGGCACTTGGGGTGACAAAGCAGAATAAATTTCATCGACTGTCGGATGTGTTCTATGTTGCCTTAAATAATCATAGATTAGAACGCGGGTCAATGAGGGACGAATGTTATGTTGCGTCAAAATTTCGGTCGATGTCATTGGGGCACCTCCTTTTTGTATCAATTACACTTTTGTAATGATTACAATATTATTATAACAACAGAAAATACTTTTGTCAATACTTTTTTATATAATTTTTGAAAAATTTTTTCTAAGCCAAATGAGTGCGTCTACGCATTGACAAAAAGGGCAAAATATAGTATTGTATAACGTATATAATATAAAAAGGAAGGATTACATGACGAAGCTACTCATTTCTTGGTTTGTTCGTAATTATAAAGCGGTAGACGATCCGGCGGTGCGCGCAGGCTATGGTCGCTTGGCAGGTGCTTTGGGGATTGTCTGCAATTTCGCTTTATTTGTTATCAAGCTCTGTGCCGGATTGCTTGCCGGTTCCATTGCGGTTTTATCCGATGCATTTAACAACTTATCAGATATGGGTTCTTCTGTGGTGGCACTGATTGGCACGCAAGTTGCAGGGCGACATGCTGATGAGGAGCATCCCTTTGGTCACGGACGTTATGAATATATTGCATCTCTGATTGTTTCCTTTATTATTATATTGGTAGGATTTGAACTGCTGAAAACTTCGGTTGGTAAAATTCTGCATTACGAACCCACAGATTTTCACATGACCACGGTTGTTGTTTTGGCGGTATCCATTGCGTTGAAGCTGTGGATGTTTACCGCAGCGCGCTATATCGGCAATACTATTTCGTCTATGATGATTAAGGCAACGGCTCAGGATAGTCTTAATGACGTGTTTGCAACAGCGGCGGTGCTGCTTTCTATGCTTGTGGCTCCTTTGGTGAATTTTCCGGTAGATGGCGTGATGGGTGCCGTTGTTTCGGCTTTGATTATGATCACGGGCTATGGCATTGCACGGGATACCATCACGGTGCTTTTGGGGACATCGCCTGACCCGGCGGTGGCGAAGGGCATTTGCGAAAAGATAATGGAGCAGAGTTGTATTTGTGGTGTTCATGACTTGGTCATTCATGACTATGGTCCGGGGCGGTGCATGGCATCCATTCATGCTGAAGTGCCGGAGGACGGCAATTTTGTTTTGATTCATGAACTGATTGATGCTATTGAGAAGCAGATTCAACGTGACATGGGGGTTCACATTGTCATTCACATGGACCCTGTCAGTGTCAATAATGAGCGGATTGAAAAGGTTCGCGCCATGGTGCTTGCCTGTGTTCATGAGGTGGACTCGTCATTTGCTATCCACGATTTTCGTATGACGGATGGGGAACATAACATTAATCTGATTTTCGACCTGGAGGTTCCCTATAGTTTGCCTCCTGAAAAGCGTGAGCAGGTGGCCGAGGAAATTAATCGGCGGATTCGGCTTGTTGATTCGCGCTATAACACGGTGATTCAGGTTGAAAATCAGTCTTGGCAAATCAAAAAGTAAGGACTATCATGTAAAAATAACAAGGTATTGTGGTTTATCTGCTAGCAAACACAAGAATGTGGCAAATTGCACAATAAAACAGTGAAAAACATTAAAAAGTTCGTGAAATATTTTTACGAACTTTTTTCTTTAAAAACTTGCTTTTTCTCTTTAAATAGTGTAAAATTAAAGGGCTGTGACATGACATACGATGAAGCGGGAGGTTGCCGCCTTTGTGGCGGGTTTTTCCGTGGAGAATGTCCGATTCAAGAAACCGGGCGACTAGTCATACGCAAATAGAGAGAAAAAAAGCTTAGTAGGGCGGTTTTGTCTGCCTTTTTGTCCTTTTTTGCTTTCGTTTGTGTTCGGGATTTCCTATGGGGAAGACCGCAGAAAAGCGTGACTGGCCCAGAAACAGAGGTTTTTGGGTTTTATTTATGGCCAAAAACGAGACGCCCGGCCGTGTGTACGCTTTTTAGTGAAGCTGTCAGCAGCTTCGGCGACCCGTTTCTTCATGCACAGACAAAACAAAGCTTCCTATATAATATGGAAGCGCAAATCCAAGAAGGAGGAAAGACAATGGCACAGACAAGTCAAAAAATCAGAATCAGACTGAAGGCATATGATCACGTTCTTCTTGATCAGTCTGCCGAAAAGATTGTGGAAACAGCCAAGAGAACCGGCGCAAAGGTTTCAGGACCGATTCCTCTCCCCACAAAGAAAGAGGTTGTTACGATCCTGCGTGCTGTTCACAAGTACAAAGACTCCCGTGAGCAATTTGAAATGCGCACTCACAAGCGTCTGATTGACATCCTGCTGCCCACCAACAAGACAGTTGATGCTCTGATGAGAATCGAGCTGCCTGCCGGTGTGGACATCGAGATGAAATATTAATGCATTTCGCAAACCATGGCATTTTGCCCGGTTTGTTAAAAGGCACTGCAGCCGAAAATCGGCAGCGGGTCATGTTCTCCCCCAAAGGGCGAACCAATAACCAACATTTTTAGGAGGTGCTTTTGTGAAAAAAGCGATTTTAGGCAAAAAGCTCGGCATGACACAGCTTTTTGGCGAAGACGGCGTTTTAATCCCCGTTACCGTCATTGAAGCCGGTCCGTGCAGAGTCATCCAGAAGAAAACCGCTGAGAACGACGGATATGATGCTGTTCAGGTTGGCTTCTGTGAGAAAAAAGAAAAACACACAACCAAGCCCTTACAGGGTCATTTCAAGAAGGCCGGCACCGGCTACATGAAATACCTGAAAGAGTTCAAGCTGGAAAATGCAGCTGAAATGAACGTGGGCGACGAAATCAAGGCAGACGTTTTTGCTGAAGGCGATTCCGTTGATGTAACGGGCATTAGCAAAGGTAAAGGCTTTGCCGGCACAATTAAGCGTTGGGGTACCCATCGTGGTCCTATGACTCACGGTTCCGGTTACCACAGAGGCCCCGGTTCTATGGGCGCTTGTTCCACGCCTTCTCGTGTTATGAAGGGTAAGAGACTGGCTGGTCACCTGGGTGTTGAAAAGGTTACGATTCAGAACCTGTCTATCGTTAAGATTGATGCAGAAAAGAACATCCTGGCAATCCGCGGCGCCGTTCCCGGTCCTAAGGGCGGTTTGGTTGTTATCAAGAATTCTGTAAAGGCTCGCTAAGAGACCTGCATTGAAAGGAGGAAGTATCATGCCGAACGTGGTATTATACAATATGGAAGGCAAAGAGATGGGCAATTATGAGCTGAATGACGCTGTATTCGGAATTGAACCGAACGAAGCTGCTGTTCACTCTGTTGTAGTTGCATATCTTGCCAATCAAAGACAAGGTACCCAAAGTGCACTGACCCGTGCTGAAGTTCGCGGCGGTGGCGCAAAGCCTTGGAGACAGAAGGGTACCGGCAGAGCTCGTCAGGGCTCCACTCGTTCTCCACAGTGGACCGGTGGTGGTGTTGTTTTTGCACCGAAGCCGAGAAGCTATGCGATGAGCGTCAACAAGAAGATCCGTGCACTGGCTATGAAGTCTGCTTTATCAGCTAAAGCAAAGGATCAGGAAATCATGGTACTTGATACAATTGCAGTACCTGAGATTAAAACCAAGCAGATTGCAGCTATGCTGTCTAATCTGAAGGTAAGCGGCAAAGTGCTGATCGTACTGCCCGAAAACAATGAAGCTGTTTATCGCAGTGCAAAGAACATTGAGGGTGTTAAGACCAGCTATGTGGGAATGTTAAACGTATACGATCTGCTGAACTGCAAGACCGTCATTCTCGCTAAAGGCGCTGCTGATCAATTAGGGGAGGTATATGCATAATGACATACGCACACGATATTATCATTAAGCCTATCATTTCCGAACAGAGCATGGATCAGCTTGCAAGCAAGAAATATACCTTCGAAGTTAAGAAGGGCGCAAACAAAATCGAAATCAAAAAAGCAGTTGAAGAGATTTTTGGCGTTAAGGTTGCAAGTGTTAACACAATGAACATGCTGGGTAAAATGAAGCGCATGGGTAGATATGAAGGCAGACGCGCAAGCTGGAAAAAAGCCATCGTTACACTGACGGCTGACAGCAAAACAATCGAATTCTTTGAAGGAATGGCGTAATGCCCACATTAATTTTTTAGTATAGGAGGAATAAGGATGCCTACCAAAAAGTTTAATCCTACCTCTCCTGCCAGAAGATTCATGACCGTTTCCACTTTTGAGGAAATTACAAAGAGCGAACCCGAACGTTCCCTTTTAACCTCAATCAGCAAGAACGGCGGTAGAAATAACTACGGAAGAATCACAGTTCGGCACAGAGGTGGCGGCAATAAAAGAAAGTATAGAATCATTGACTTCAAGAGAAACAAGATCGGTGCAGCAACTGTTATCGGTATTGAGTACGATCCGAACCGTTCCGCTAACATCGCACTGGTTCAGTACGAAGATGGCGAGAAGCGTTACTTCTTAGCTCCCCTGGGCGTAACCGACGGTACTGTTTTGATTACAGATCCTATGGGCGCAGACATTAAGCCCGGTAACGCAATGCAGATTCAGTTCATCCCCGTTGGTACACTGATTCACAACATTGAGCTCATGCCCGGCAAAGGCGGCCAGTTGGTTCGTTCTGCTGGTGCTGCAGCACAGCTCATGTCTAAAGAAGATAAATATGCTCAGGTTAGACTGCCGTCCGGCGAAGTTCGTTACATCAGACTGAACTGCATGGCAACCATCGGTCAGATTGGTAACTTAGACCATGAGAATATTTCAATCGGTAAAGCTGGTAGAAAACGTCACATGGGTATTCGTCCCACCGTTAGAGGTTCTGTTATGAACCCGAATGACCATCCCCATGGTGGTGGTGAAGGCCGTTCACCCATCGGTCGTCCCGGACCTGTTACCCCTTGGGGCAAACCGGCACTGGGCCTGAAGACCAGAAAGAAAAAGAACGTAAACGACAAGTTCATCGTAAAACGTCGCGGCACACGCTAAGCTGCGCATAACTGCTGCGGGGTCGCCAAGCGGCCCGCGCAAGCCACTTGGGCAAAGGAGGAAATAGAATGGGCAGATCAATTAAAAAAGGGCCTTTTGTTGCAGAAAGCCTGATGAAAAAGATTGTTGCTATGAACGAGTCCGGCGACAAGAAAGTTGTTAAGACTTGGTCAAGAAGCTCTACCATCTTCCCTGAAATGGTAGGTCATACAATTGCAGTACATGATGGCAGGAAGCACGTTCCGGTCTTTGTATCCGAGGATATGGTCGGACACAAGCTGGGCGAATTCTCCCCGACCAGAACCTATAAAGGCCACGCCGGCAATAAAACGTCAGGCGTCAGATAAAAATTCCCTTGCATGAAAGGAGGAATCTTTGTGGAAGCCAGAGCAAAACTGAGCTATGCACGTATTTCATCTAGAAAAGTTAAGATTGTAATAGATTTGATCAGAAACAAGCCGGTAGCTACCGCGCTGGGTATTTTAAAGAACACCCCGAAAGCAGCCAGCGAACCGGTTGAAAAGCTGTTAAAGTCCGCAATTGCCAATGCAGAGAACAACCACAGCATGGATGTTTCCAAGCTGTACGTTGCAGAAATCTTTGCTTGTCAGGGACCGACACTGAAGAGAGTTCGTCCCAGAGCACAGGGCAGAGCGTTCAGAATCAGAAAACGGACCAGTCATATTACGATTGTCTTGAAAGAAAAAGAATAAGAGAAGAAGGAGGTAAGTAGCTTGGGTCAGAAAGTAAA
>JAZOBC010000075.1:0-46276 GCA_045595795.1 Clostridia bacterium
TCATGATACCATTATAACATGGTAAAAATTTCTTTCAAACCCCTAGACAGTATTTTTTTAATATTATTTTTCTGTAATTCAATGTAATTTCTGTGTAAATTCAATTTCTCTTTTTGGAAAATTATAAAAACTCCTTTAAGATAGGCAAACATTCTTTTGATGTAAATCCCCAAAGTATTGTGCTTAATTCTTCAATCGCTTTTTTTCTTCGACTGAAATATGTTTTCCAAGCCATCGGAGCTGTTTTTAATCCCACTAAATTTATTATATCTTCTACTTTTTTACACGGTTTATTCGATAGATATGTATAATATAAAATCCAATAAAATTCCTCTCCATCGACTTGTTTTTTACGAAGAACATTGACAGCGGTTTCTATGATTTTCAGCATTTTCTTATTTCTCTCCAAAGTTCTCATTTGCTCTTGGATATTTGTACCTGACAAATCAGCACCAGCAGCATAAGACATTTCCAAAAATTCTTCAAGTTTGCAATCCATTTCAAGTTCAAAGCTTATCTGAGCCTGAATTGCTGATACTTCAATACTCCAGACAACATCTCGATACTTTTTCAAAAGCATCTCTGTATTGTGATACAAATATTCCTCTCTGGACATTTTTCCATCTATTTTTTTCTTATTATCTCTCATGACTTATGCTCCTTTCAAATATTCCCATACATGTCGTGGTTTACTTCTGCTCTGTAATAGTGATCTATTGTTGACAAAGAATTATATAAAGATGTTAATAGATAGCTGTCGATATTGTGTACTTTGGTTTGGTTTTTCTTCATACAGTCCAAAACATACTCTACATGACTATAATCAAGTTTTAGCAGTACACTCTTAACAACTGCCTGTGG
Source organism: Clostridia bacterium (assembly GCA_045595795.1). Classification (GTDB taxonomy): domain Bacteria; phylum Bacillota; class Clostridia; order UBA1381; family UBA9506; genus UMGS755. The sequence continues at coordinate 862 of JAZOBC010000075.1, forward strand.
GATCTCCTGCGACTTAATCACTAAGTAGTCTTTTTTGCTACACACAGCATCTACCATTATGTTAACAATACCGGTAGCATCGCTTTCACCATAGCTTTTTGCTAGATATTCGTATTCTATATTTTCACAAATAAGTGCTCTATATTCTTCACGCTCTCTTATCTCATCCTTCACATCTCTTTTCTTTGGTCTTTCTCTATGCTGATATGATGAGATAGGATAGTTATCACTAAAATCAGTATTATTATTTTTATTATTATTAAAATCATTATTGTTTACTTCGGTTTTTACGAAGTTTGGACTTCGGTTTTCCAGAAGTGCAGTATTCGGCATTTCCAGAAGTCCTGACTTCGGTATTTCAGAAGTCTTGACTGCGGTGTTTCCAGAAGTCTTGACTTCGGTATTTATAGAAGTCTTGACTTCGGTTGATTCAGAAACCTCTGCTTTGTCATTATTGGAAGGATCAAAATCACCATCTTCAGGACACTCAATATTAGAAACAAAATTCATGACATAAATCAGCGTAGGTTTTCCAAGTCCCTGTTTCTTTTTCTTTATGAGTCCGCAACCTTTTTCATCATCGAGTTCAGCAAAAAGCTTTACGCCTTTATCCTTTCCTATACGCATATATTCCATTGCTTCCTCTAAAGTAAAATAAATATATACATGATTTTTTTCATCTATCCAACCATTCTTAACTGACAAGCCCATTCTGTCAAGCATAAGGCCATATAATATTTTAGCATCAGAAGTTAACCCAATAAATCTTTCATCAGAGAAAAGTAATTTGGGTATTCTGAAAAAAGTAAATTGATTTGCTTCGTGTCCGTAAAAATAATCCATTTGATAATTCATGAAAATAATCCCTCCTTAACTGTTATTAGGTAAAAAAAGACAGACTATAGAAATCTATAGTCTGCCATAAAAACATACTTGTTTTTTAATTTTTGCAAGGACATAACGTCCTCATCGCACACAGCGATTATTTACGACAAATACCTACCACCTTTCGAAATTGAGTTGTTATTTGCATTTTTTACTGCAAATAAAATTGAACCGCAACTCCGCAAACCCGCATAAATACTGGGGTTTCGCTAGTAGGTCCTAATGAACAGTGTTCAGGACTAAAAACTATTCACTCCATATTACACTTGACATTTCATGTTCGCCGTGTTGAGCGAATCCATTATAGATCTTTTTACCGTCAGCTGAAACAAAAAAATCTCCAATATACGAAAAGTGACTATGATTCACCAGCCAGGAAGCACGTACTACATAATATTGTTCTGCATCTTTTTCAACTGCTCCTGATGTGCCGAATGAAAAAGCAAATCCGGTATCTTCATCCTTCTCACCCAAAACAGAATAACACAATTCCTCTGCTTCTTGTTGCGTTATGCCCTTCACGCTATCGACGGATATTTCAATTATATCGCCCTCTGAGCTTATTTCGTCGACGGTAACATTCTGATTTGGCAAAGATTCATCGTGTTTTTCCATAGTTTCACGATCTGGCGTAACTGTTTTGTGATATAAAATGCCAATCATGGCAAAAACCAACACGACAACAGTTGCAGAAAATATGATTTTTTTCATTTATATTACCTCGTTTTCTGTAGGTAGTCCCCCGCTAATCCATTTAAATTTTATATGCCTTTTCTGCCGGAATCGTAAATAAAATGCCGTTTGCATCGGAGGTGATGCCAAAATCCTTATTCACTTCATCCATAATCTGCTTGCTTGTTTTTACAGGTGCAAGAATGCAGAGCAATTCGCGTTCGCCGTCTAAGTCTGTTTTTCCCATTTCGGCAAAATGCTCTATTTCTGCCAGTCTGCCTTTGATAATCGTACCGCCGGTTGCTCCTGCGTTTCTTGCAATACGCATAACGTCATCGGAATACCCCTCGTTTACAGATATGATAATTAAATTATTATGATATTGGTTTTTCATTGCACCATCATTTCCTTTTTCAATATTTTTGTCGTGATTAAAATACAAAATCTCGGTGAGAATCCTGCTTGCGGCAGACACTCTGAGAATGACCATCAGTCCACCGTATTTTGAATGGCTGACAAATTTTGAACCGAAGTTTGTCATGATGTCCCTAACAACACTCTCTGCGCCCAAACTAATGATAATATCTTTATCGTTCGAACCTATGCCAAAGATATCCATAATTTCTGTGGGAGCCGTGCCAAAACCAACTGTTTGAAAATTTACACGAATACCGATGGACTCCAATTCTTTAATGAGTTTTTTTCCTTTATCACGCTCAACGATTGATAAAAGAATCATTGGACGTTTATTCATCATCACTTACCCCCTCATCAAAGAAAATAATATCATCCTCAATCATACTGATTTCGGTATGGAGTTTTTTAATTAATCTAACGCGTCTTCTTCTTTCGTAAAGACCAAGAATTTGGATTGTGATCAGTGGCGTCATTGCAATCATAGCAACGATTCCGAAAGCATCTGTCATAACGTTACCGCCAATTGCCTCACAAGCCCCCATTGCAAAGGGCAACATAAACGTTGAGGTCATAGGACCGCTTGCAACACCACCTGAGTCAAAGGCGATACCTGTATAAATATGTGGTACAAAAAAGCTGATGAGTAGTGATACAGCATAACCAAAGATTAAAAACGGCAAAATGGGAATACCGGTCAGGACTCTCATCATTGAGATTCCAACAGAAACAGAAACGCCGATTGACAAGGCAATGGCAACAGATTGCTGCGGAATTGCGCCGTTGGTGATTTCACTGACCTGCCTTTTGAGAGAATGGACAGCAGGTTCTGCCGAAACGACGAAATAACCCATCACCATGCCGATGGGAATCAATAAATTACGGAATGAGCCACCTGCAATTTTCGCACCAATCAGCCTGCCTGCAGGCATGAACCCTACGTTAGCACCCGTTAAGAACATAACAAGACCAATATATGTGTATATAAATCCTACACACATTTTGAGGGTGTTATGGATATGAAACCTTCTTGTGATTAGCTGAAACACAATAAATAGCATGACAATAGGCAAAAATGCAAAAGCAACCTCTTTTGCATATATCGGCAGCGCGTGCGCAAAAAGCTTAAAAGCATCCATAGTTGTTAAAACATCAGTTATTTCATAGACAGATGTAGCAGCCTTAGGCTTAAAGAATATACTCAGCAGCATAACGGACATAATCGGACCGATGCTACAAAGGGCAACAAGACCAAAACTGTTTTCACCTGCGTGTCTACCCTTTTTTGTCGATGCCAGACCGGCACCCAACGCCATGATAAAGGGCACTGTGATAGGACCGGTTGTAACGCCGCCGGAATCAAATGCAGTCGGAACGAATTCAACAGGTGCAAAAAATGCAAGACCTATAATGAAAATATAAAATATTAGAAGAAGTGTTCTTAAAGGAATTTCTTTCTTACTTCTCACCAGTGTAATACACAGAAAAATACCGACTCCTACGCCCACACAATTAACAAGCAAAGCATTTGGAATCGTAGGGACCTGCTCTGCAAGAACCTGTAAATCGGGTTCGGATACCGTAATTAAAAAGCCTAAAACAAAGCAGATGATGAGCGGAATGAAAAATTTATTATTTTTATTGAGGCTTTTACCGATGCCGTCTCCCAAAGGCTCCATGGAAATGCCTGAGCCTAAGGTAAAAAAGCTCATTCCCATAATCAAGAGTATTGTTCCGAATAAAAATAAAACAAGAACACCTGCATCTAATGAGACGAAGGTGACAGACAGCGCAAGAACAATAATCGCAATCGGCAAAACCGATGTAAGCGACTCTTTGATAGATGGGAAAATTCGTGTCATTTAAAAAACTCCTATATATAAAATTCGAATTCAATCATATTACAAACTATCTGTATGCTGTGAATGATCGTGCAATTTAAAGCATGCACTATGCTAAAAATTAAATGTTCTTATGAGCCAGGTCACTACAAAAATTTCGATCAAAATTGACAGCGGAACAAGAAATCGGAATTTTCTTTTTGAAGTTTTATGGTTAAATAAAACCATTCCGAACATGGCGCCACAACCGCCCAATAAAAATGCACAAAAAAGCAAGATTGACTCGCTGACGCGTCTGCATCTCATTTTTGCCAGTAGCTTATCAAACCCATAAATTAGCATAACAATAATGTTCCAAATTAAAAGAATTACCGCAAAATGAGTCATGAAGTTTCCTCCTGTTAAAATCAAACCTTATCCAGAATAATTATACCACACAATTGAGCTACCATCAATAAATTTTTACATAAATATTTGCAGTTTCTTCTAATCCGAGAAGTTTTTTGTAAAAGGTCTTGACAAAGGAACAATTTACATGTATAATAGTTAAGGTGTTAAGCATAGGGGTATAGTTCAGCTGGTAGAGCAACGGTCTCCAAAACCGTGTGTCGTGGGTTCGAATCCTACTGCCCCTGCCACAGTAAAAACAGCCGAACACGATAAGGTGTTCGGCTGTTGTGCGTTTTGTCCTGCCAGAAAAAGCCGCCAATCTTATGTTAAGATTGGCGGCTTTTTCAACGAAAATAAATTCTTTCATGATTTGCAAAAATGAAATATTGCTCCTTAGTGTGAAATACGCCTTGTGGCGTTATTTCGCTTATAAAAAGCTCAGCCTTCCGGCTGAGCTTTTTATATAATCATTTTAAATAAAAAAACAAAATCTGGTTAAACTATTGGTTAGATTGGAGTGGTGTTTTTGGAAAATAAACAATCAAGCCATTATTTAAAAGGGTTTATTCCTTATGCTTTAGCGGCGTTGTTAGTCGGTGTTGTGGGTGGATTCAGCACCGTACTTGGTCCGGCTTTTGTAAAAGACTTAAATCTGCCTTATAACAACACAACCTGGACTGCTCTTGCTATGGCAGCTTCCACGGCTGCTTTTGCACCAATTTTGGGAAAGTTGGGCGATGTCATTGGCAGGCGCACAACCTTATTGATTGGCATCGCGGTTTATACGCTGGGTAATGTACTGACGGCCTTGGCTCCCTCTTTATTATTTATGATAATTGCTCGCTTCATTGTGGGTGCAGGGACTGCTGCCGTTGCACCAGTAGTCATGTCATATATTGTAACGGATTTTCCGCCAGAAAAAATTGCAAAAGGATTCTCTTTATACATGCTCATTTCCAGTGCTGCTGTCATCTTTGGACCAACGCTCGGTGGACTGTTGATTGCATTTTACGGTTGGCGCATTATGGTGTGGGTTTGCGTTGCTATTTCGGTTGTCATATTTCTACTCTGCCTCATAACCCACGGAAAGGAAAAAGCCATCAAAAGAGAATTCTCAAATTTTGACGGAGCAGGCTCACTCTGGGTATTCATTTTTTTCAGCTTAGTGCTCTGTCTTCCATCCTTTGGACAAAACTTCGGCATATCATCAACATGGTTCTTAATCGTTTTGGTTGCATCCTTCCTCTCGCTCTTCGGGTTATTGTATGCAGAGAAAAAGGCTGAAAATCCCATTTTAAACTGGCAATTTATTAAACGAAAATCCTTTATCCTCTCTGTTTTTGCTCTTTTTCTCACCCAAGGCTTCATGCAAGCCAATATGACAAACATCATCGTGTTCATTAACTATACGCAACCCAATAACACAATCATCTCCAGTTATGCCATTTCTATTATGTATATCGGTATGTCGTTAGGCTCAGTTCTGTTAGGCCCTTTGGCAGACAAACGGGAACCAAAATCTGTATTGTCAATATCATTAACCCTCACAGGCATCAGCTGTGCCATTATGTTGTTGTTCAGTGCTGATACCTCTTTGGTTTTACTGGCGGCGTCTCTTGGAATTTTAGGGTTCGGCTTAGGCGGTAACGCAACAATCTTTATGAAAGTCGTCCTTTCCGACGTGCCGGAACATGCCGCCGGCTCGGGAACAGGAACCTACGGTCTGTTTCGAGACCTTGCCGCACCATTTGGTGTTGCAGTTTTTGTTCCGCTATTTACCAATCAAATTACCACGATGATAAACGACGGATCAAGCCAAGTCAGTGCAGCCATCAGTTCCATCAGAACCCTGGCCGTTACAGAAATTATCTGTGTTGCAGTGGGCATTATAATTGTATTTTTTCTACCCAAAATTCATCATAATAAAGGAGCAAAAATATGAGATTAAAAGATAAGGTTGTGTTAGTCACCGCTTCCACGCGAGGCATTGGTCTTGCCATTGTGAAAGCCTGTGCCAAAGAAGGTGCTAAGGTTTATATGGCAGCCCGAAATCTTGAGGTTGCACAAAAAGAAGCCGATGTTCTGAATCAACGTGGTTGCATGGTAAAGTGCGTGTATAATGACGCAACAAAGCCGGAAACCTATATCAAAATGATCGATGACGTTATTCGCGAAAATAGTCGAATTGATGTGTTAGTTAACAATTTTGGAACCTCCTCTCCGGGAAAAGATCTTGATTTTTCAAATACCGATACAGAGGTTTTCTTTGAAACGGTCAATTTAAATTTAAAAAGTGTTTATATTGCAAGTAAAGAAGCTGTCAAGCATATGGCAAAAAGTGGTGGCGGCAGTATTATCAATATTTCTTCCGTCGGCGGCATTGTCCCCGACATCTCTCAGGTGGCATATGGAACGAGCAAAGCTGCAATCAATTATTTAACAAAATTAATTGCTGTACACGAGGCGAAGCATAACATACGGTGTAATGCCGTTCTTCCCGGTATGACAGCAACAGATGCCGTAGAGAAAAATCTTTCTGAAGGATTTAAAGAACTATTCATGCGCCACACCCCTCTGGGAAGGATGGGCACACCCGAAGAGATTGCAGCAGCAGCCGTCTATTTTGCATCGGATGATTCAGCTTACACCACAGGGCAAATCCTGACTATTTCCGGTGGGTTTGGTTTAGCTACACCAGTCTACGGAGAATTATCAAACAAACAAAACCGCAGATAGTTAAACCCCCGGGAATTTTCTTTCCCGGGGGTTTAAAATCATTTTACACCGCGGATCATTCGATCTGCTTTAATTGTAATTTCAAAGCTTTTCAAAACATCGTCAATAGATGGATTTGCCTCAATATTCTGCTCAATCATATCAATCAGATGCGCAAGCTGTCTGCCGGTTGGTTTTCTTTTACTATCAACATTGATCATCTCATATTGCTTTTCGGGGTATTTATAATATTCAATTAAATCCCCTTCTTCCTGATGTGTTTGTCTGTCCTTGCGATAAATGAGTTTAATTCTGCCCTTAGGACCCACAAACTCCTTCAGGTTATCAGATGACATTGTATTCGCCCAACCCGCCTCATAATAGCCTACAGAACCGTCAGAAAGCTTTACGGTGATGATGCCGTAGTTATACTTATCTTCCGGCACATCCTGCTCAGTTCTCAGACCGACACCCGACACTTCTGTTACTTCAGCACCGGTAAACCAACGCATCACATCAACATAGTGAACGCCACAATCAACAATCGGTGATGTTTCCTGAATCAACTTCAAATATTTTTCCCAATTCATTGTGTGATGATTTTGTGCCATACGCATGATGATAGGAAAACCGATTGCGCCGCTGTGAATCATGTCACAAACCTTGTTGTAGGTTGTATTATGACGCAAAATATGTCCGATTAACACCTTAATTTGAGGGTTTTCATGCACAAGACGAACAAACTCCTTGCCTTCTTCTAAGTCCGTTGTAATAGGCTTTTCGCATAAGAGATGCTTGCCGTTTGCAATACACAATTTTAAAATATCAAGATGTGTTGACGGATAGGTTGCCGCAATCACGATGTCAACATCCGGCTGCTTAATACACTCATGATAGTCATCGGAGATGTTTTGAGCATTATATTTTCTTTGGAATAACGCTGCCCGTTCCAAATTCAAATCACACACATAGGTAATGCGTACATTCTCCATGCAGTAAATATCATCCAAATGGGCAGCCCCCATTTGGCCACAGCCAATCAGGGCTATGTTATATTGTTTCATTATTTCTGTGCTCCACCCACGCTTTTGATTTCGGCCAGTGCCAATTCAACCGATTTAACCGCTTCATCAATCGGTGCAATCGTTAGAGGTTCATTTGCCGAAAGCTTTTCGATGAAATATTTCAGCTCATTGTAATAGCCGCCAAGGCTGGAAAGGTTACCACCGATATCGTTATTACCCTCAAATTCGGGTTTAATTTCGATTTTACTGATTCCGCCGCCTTTGTGGTATACGTTCAATCCATTTCCATCGTTAACAGCTGTTGCCTTCTCAAATTTAACACGGAAGCCTGCATCAAAGGGGAAATCTTCAGGATAATCCCAGCAAGCTTCAACGGTCACACTGGCATCAGGATATGTAAACGTGGAGAAAATCTGCTCAATCGCACCTTTTTCATTGCGAACAGCTGAGGCAGAAAAGCTTTCAGGTTCGCCCATCAAATAACGCATATAGTCAACATCGTGAATATGCATATCAAGTGCAACACTACCGCTTCTTGAGGGATCGTGGAGCCAGTTGTCCCATGCCCAGCCGGGAACGGAGCTCAAACGCTTGAAAACAGCTGACTGGATTTTGCCGTATTCGCCACTGTCAGCAACTTCTTTCAGCCATTTATATTCATCCCATAGTCTAATAACCTGACCAACCTGCACTTTAGCGCCGGTTTCTTTCTGGGTTTTAAGCAGCAGTGCGCCTTCTTCTTCGGTCAGACATACCGGCTTTTCAATGAAAACATGTTTGCCTTTTTTCATAGCAGCCACTGCATGGCTGGTGTGAAGATAGGTCGGCAGACAGATGTCAATGATGTCTACATCAGCGTTTGCAATCAACTCGTCGCCATTTGCATAGATTGCAGCACCGCTCATTTTAGCCAGTTCTTCTGCCTTATCACTTCTTAAATCTGCAACCGCCGTAACGGTCACACCTTCAATTACATTATAGCAGGCAGCATGCATGCCACCCATAAAACCGCAACCAATTAAACCAACCTTAAGCATTTTTATTTCCTCCCTAAAATTTTATCCATAGAATTAGATGTATTATATAAAATTGTTTCCGGATAATGGGTGTAAGGCGGAAGCATTTCAGCCGTTACCCAGTTATCATAACCAATTTTTTCAAACTGCTCCATCACAGCCGGCCAGTTCACTTCGCCGGCAAGCAAATCAACAAAGCCGTAAAGGTCGCCGGCAGCTCTTCTATAATCCTTGAAGTGTACTTTCTTGATTCTCTTGTTCAGTACCTTAATCCAGTGCTCAGGATAACCAAGATACAGCACATTACCTACATCAAAATATGAGCCTACATAATCGCTGCCCACTTCGTCAATAAAAGCAGCCATTTCCAGCGGTGATAACAAAAATCTGTTCCAAACATTTTCCACACCGATGGATACTTTCAGTTCTTCAGCGTAAGGTGCCAGTTCTTTTAACGCTGAAACTGCACGTTCATATGCAACATCATATTCAACCACTTCACCGGGGTCAAATGCCACTTCAACAGCACCCGGAACAACCAAAATGGTGTCACATCCGAGCCAGGAAGCAACTTCAAGCTGCTTTTTGGTGATTTCTTTTGCCTTGTTTCTGTTTTCTTCACAAGCTGATGTATAATTATAAGTCCAATAAAGTCCGCAGGCAACGCTATAAAGCTCCATGCCAATTTCGTCAGCATATGCCTTGATTGCCAAAATTTCTTCCTTAGAAGATTCCAAACTCATTTCACCGGTTTCGTTCAGTGCCAGTTCCACACCATCAAAGCCGGCATCCTTAGCCAAAAGCAAATTTTCCTTAATTGTGCCTCCGGCAAAAGACCAAATACTAATTCCTTTTTTCATGAGATTCCCTCCTTGATTTTAGGTTAATTTTATGATAGAATATATACAGGAAAAATTCAATATATTTTTTTATTCAAAACGTATATTTTTGTAAACAGGTGAAGTAATATGGAATTAAATTATGTAAAACATAAAATTGCCAATTTGCTGAGCATTAACAAAATTGTCACCATTCATTACTACGAATTGAATCACAAGTTTTCCTTTGACGGAGAGCGCCATAATTTTTGGGAAATGGTATTTGTTGATGCAGGAAGTGTAGAAATTAAATCCAACAACCAAACCTATCATTTGCATCAAGGTGATGTAATTTTTCATAAGCCAAATGAATTTCACACATTAAAAACCTACCAAAACAGCGCAGCGAATGTATTTGTCATTGCTTTTGTCTGCTCTTCTGATGCCATGAACTTCTTTAAAGGCAAAATGATGAAAGTGCCCGCTAAGTTAAAGGTATATCTATCTACACTCGTTGAAGAATATCAGCAAACCTTTAAGCCTATGTCTGCTGAGGATGTTCAATTAGAAATAAAAGATAATCCTTTAATCGGCGGGCAGCAAATTATCCGCTCTTGTTTGGAGCAATTTTTAATTATGCTGATTCGCAGTGAAAACGACAAACGCCACCTGCAGGTTTTTCCCTCAAAGGAAAGCATGGAAAACCATTTGGTGTCACAAATGATGCATCTGATTGAAGAAAAAATTTATGAAAAAATATCTGTTGAACAAATTTGCAACACATGTAATTTTTCAAGAGCCTATTTATCTAAAATATTTAAATCCTCCACAGGCTATACAATTTTAGAATATATCTTAAAGCATAAAATTCGCGAAGCAAAAAAACTGATTAGAGAGGGAAATTTGAATTTTTCTCAAATTTCAGACCTTTTGGCTTTTGACAATCCTCATTATTTTTCCCGCGTGTTTAAGCGTATGACAAACATGACACCCAGTGAATATAAGCAATCTGCACAGACAATATAAAAAGAAAGCACCACGCTTGGTGCTTTCTTTTTATATTTGCGGTTTAAAGCTTGGCATCAACTCAAGCTTAAACAAATTCATTTTGTGTTTTCTGTCAATCAACTCTTTTGTCGTTTCATCTTCAATTACGCCTTCTCTGATATAGCGGTCAAGCTCTGCATAGCTAAAGCCAAGATTGTCCTCGTCGGTTTTGCCGCTCAATCCGTCAATGGGTGTTTTTTCAACTAATTCTTCCGGCAAACCTAAAACACGGCCGATTTCCTTCACCTCCGTAACGGTTAGGTGTGACATAGGAGAAAAATCACCAACAGAGTCACCATAGCGCGTGGAATATCCCACCCAATCTTCAGATAAATTACAGGTGTTGCATACTCTGCCATTACAGCTTTGTGAAACGGCATAGAGAGTTGACATTCTGATTCTGGGCGGCAGATTTTGCTTGGTTTGCGCCGTAACATCAATTTCTGACGGCAACTGAGACAACACACCATCTACCGCGCTTTGAATGTTAATTTCATAATGCTTGATACCCAAATGATTTACCAACAGATACGCCATGTCAATATCGTGCTGCTCACCTTGCGGCATTAAAACGCCAATGACACGGTCCTTGCCTAAGGCTTCCACGCAAAGGGCTGCTGCAACTGAGCTATCTTTTCCGCCTGAAATACCAACAATGGCATTGCAACCCTTGCCGTTTTCTTCAAAAAAATTTCGAATCCAGTTCACACAATCGTTTTTTATTTTTTCTGCACAAAACATATTGCTTCCTCCGACATTTATTCTTTCACATGAACCTGACACATTTTCATGGTGGTAAGTGCCGCTTTGTGGCTTTCAGGTGTCACACCGGCACAGCAGGCTCCATCAACACAGATTGCTGTTTCGAGGAAGTTTGCCTTTAACAGCAGCGCATTTGACACCACACAAATATCTGTACACAGTCCAACAAGTTCAATTTCAAAAGACGCCGCCTCATAATGCGTCCGAATATAATCAACTAATTCTGTTGAGCCAAAGGTCGGTTTATGAATCACCTTATGAGGTTTGTGCTCTACAGCTTTTTGAATGCGTTCATCAAGCTCCCAACCTTCAGTTCCAAGAATACAATGCGGAACAGGTAAATTTCTGCCTTCTTGTGTTTCCATATAATCTGTGTTGTGGGTATCATAGGTCAAGATGATATCCCCATCATGCTGCTCAATTTTTTGAACCACACGTTCTACAATGGAAACGGCTTCCTTTGTTCCTAAAGCACCGTCAACAAAGTCCTTTTGCATGTCTACAACAATTAATATTCTTTTCATTTGAATCACCTCTTATACAGTTGACTTGCCACGGTTATCGGCTGATGCTCACACCCATTACGCCCATAATGACCTCGTTTGCCACAGCTTCAATTTTCACGCCGGCAAGCTCTCTGTTGCTGTCTAAGTGGATTCTCTGCACCGTTGCATGGTTGTAGTCATTAAAGTAGAAAGATTCATTTTCTGTCTGGAGAGCAGGCACTAGCCAATCATCAATATTTTTAGGGTAAACCAACGATACCGATTCTTCACCACCGTCAGCATATAGAACCGTAATTCGGGCATTTTCCACCCCGGTCTGCATCGCGTTTGTTGTGGAAACAAAGAGAATCGCCAGTTCTTGTCCTTTGCCGCCTATGGGAATCGTCATATGAGTCGGGAAATTATCCCAAACAGAAACACAAGCCAGATTTTCGCCTTTCTCCGGTGTAGTAAAGGGAATACCGGATTTTGTCTCAACCTTGCCTCCTGCCTGTCGTAAGCTATTGTCATCAATCACAAGCTGGTTGTGTCCGCCATGATTCCATTCCCAAGCATAGCGTCCGTTTGCATAAACACCAATAGAATAACCCTTAGGACGGGGACTTAAGTATTGCTGATTGTGTACATCCATCATATTACAATTAAAGAACGCAGAAATATCAAGCGTTTCAAAGGGCTTATCAGTAAAAGGCTTTTGGGGCGTGGCTTCTTCCTGGATTTCATAATCGGCTGCCATCCAGGCGTCAAACTCTCCTTGCTTGACACGAATAAATAAAGTATGATGCCCAGCAAGGTTCTTTGCGTTTGCATAAATTTTGCCGCTTACCATTGCGACATCTGTCAGACATTCAGCGATGTCAAGCACCTCCACGGCTTCTCCATCCGTTACCTTAAACAAGACACGATTGCCGGCTAACACAACCTTGGCATAGGAAAGCTGCGGTTTTTTCGTTATTCCATGCATCACTTGAAGATTAAATCTGCCGCTCTTTTCAGTTTCTACCATGAGAAAGCTGTTGTTCTGTCCGGCTTTAACGCTATACGAAACAGGCACGCCGTCTAACAGAACCGCATCAACCGAGCCGGAGCGCATAGGAATACGCAGTATTTTCTTTGCATCGCTTTCACAATAAATTTCATAGGTCTCCTGAGTGCCTAGGCGGCTGTAATGGAGAGAAATATCGGAAAGGGCCAGATCTGCATTCTCCCAATCTTCTGGGAAGCCCGGCGCAATCAAAATGGAATTTTCTAAGGCATTAAACCGAATGCCGAACAAGCCCTCCACCACCAGGCGCAGGTACGTGCTGGATACATCCGTAAAATCTAAATCCGCAAGGTCTGCCGTGCATCGAGCAGACTGAACATGAGCCGCCATGCCTGGGTTTTTACCCGCAAAGTAGCAATCAACAATGCCGTCTAAAATCTTCTTGCCCTCTTCTTTTAAACCAAGCTTATAATACATCAAGGCAAGGTGAGCATTTTCTGAGGGGAATATGCCATAGGTGGAATATTTCTTCGGGCGCCAATCAGAACAGTACGATAAACGTCCACCGCTGACGGGAGTAACAATACTCTTAATATAATTTTCCGTAAATTTTAACATGGTATACGCCTGAAAATTGTTAACAATATCGCAATCAATGGCAAGATACAGCGTAGATAGCTCCGGCGAAGGATGAATCAGGCAGTAGCCTATTGTATCCAGTGATTCAGCAATGATACCGCGATCTGCCATCCACAGCTTTTCCTGCACAGCTTTCTGAATTTTTTCTGCACGCTTTGCAAAAACATCAGATGGTTTTCCTAACTTTCTTGCAATCACTTCCATGATGCGGTTGGCGCGGTAATTATAGGCACTGGACTGGGCGCAACCTGCACCGTTATAGGAATGGCCATCGGAAATCCAGGTGTTTAAAAAGTTTTGGTAAAGTCCGTCACCATCCGGGTCAAAAATGCGTTCCTCCCAATCAAGCATCGCGCAGAACTCATCGTAGTATTTTTCTGCAAACGCCAGATTGCCTGTCCACTCAATATAATAGAGCATCATGTCAAAGGCGCATTCCTGCATGTTGTAATAAGCATCCTTAACCCCGAGAAAATAAGGCAAAAAGCCGCTGCTGTTTATGATGTTATGATATGGAGATGGGTCATTTGGGTCTCCCTCTCTTGCTCCTTTGCCGTCAAACCAAACCTTTTCTTCACCGTCATTTTTCACCATTTGCTCAAGGTGTGTAGACATGGTCTTTTCCACTCTGTCTCGCCATCCTAAAGCTGTGGGGGCATACCAGTTGCGCCATCCTAAGAAGGGGGCATGATAGCCGAAAGCGCCATGATGGAAAGAGTTACGATGCCAAGAAGCGTCTAACGCAATCACCGTGGGCGCAATGGTTAAATCCAGGGGTAATTCCGGCGTTTTAAGGTTAATGCAGGTAAATTTCTGATAAATCTGCTGCTTGATATATGAAATTGGGTCTTTGTGGTTCAGCCAGTAACGCAGGGTTTCGTCGTCTGAATTGTGTAACACAACAATGTAGCCGTCAAAGGTCTCTCCTGCTTCAATGACTTTAGAAATTTTAACCGCTTGGTCATCCTCATGCTCCGGCGCACTGCCAAGGAATGTGCTGGGATAAGGCGTTTCAAGGGCTTTTGCTGAGCCTGCCGTTACGGTAGCATCAAAACTGGTGCCGATATACATAGTCATGCCTTCTGGGCGACACACAGTAGCAGAATTTTTCCCAAAAGTTATTTTGTTTTCTGCGCAATCAGAAGCATGAAAATAACGTTTTTTCTCGTCTTTATATTCAAATCTGCCGATATAATCTGTCAGACCGCCAAATCCGGCAGTAAAGAAAACTCTTTGGTCTGTAGAAATGGTATAATGCACTAACATACCATCGTCCGGCATAAGAGGATATGCCTCTATGTTAACCTGAACATCCGGAAACCAGGAGGACATTTGGGACAGTTCATATTCCATCCATCCATTTTTAAACTCCGCTTTTGCATCCTCAGAGTTATGGAACCAACGGGAGCTGATATCCATATCCTGAGAATAGAAAAATCCAACGCGCCTGCCGGGTGTTAAAGCAAGACCACTTGTTAATGTGCCGCATTTTGCATAAAAACTATATGTATTCTCCACCCAATCTGTTACCGCCCCCATAAACTGGGGTGCATCACCGGCAAAGGTGCAGAATTTCGCCTCTTTATCGTCGCTTTTATGAGAGCCGTAAAGGGTACGGTTAAATAGCTCAGGACTGCCACAAATGGAAAAACCGTTCTCTGTGGGTGTATAATGCGTATTTTGTTGCATTGTACTTCTCTCCTATCATCATTTTATGTAAAGTCTTATTTTGGGCTTTATTTGTTATATTTTAGCACATATATATCATAACTGTCAAGAAATATAAAAGCGGCTAACGACACAACCTTCTGCGCCGGTTAACCGCTATATTTTAATATTTTATCATCTTAGAGAAATGAATATTTAAACACCGCTATAGGCTGAAAATCCACCGTCAACCGGCACAACAACACCGGTTACAAAACCGGAAGAATCATCATCAGTCAGCCATTTTAGTGTTCCGAGAAGTTCTTCGGGTTTACCAAATCTGCTCATGGGTGTTGCAGCAAGAATTTTTTGCGTTCTTGCAGTCGGATTTCCCGCTTCATCAAATAAAAGTGACTTATTCTGAGCAGTCACAAAAAAACCGGGCGCGATAGCGTTGACACGAATGTTTGCGCCTGCGAAATGAACAGAGAGCCACTGTGTAAAGTTTGAAACAGCCGCTTTTGCACCGCTGTATGCCGGAATTTTTGTAAGCGGACAAAATGCATTCATTGATGAAATATTGATGATACTCCCCCTGCCCGCATCAATCATATCCATTACAAACACCTGTGTGGGAAGAAGTGTGCCGAGAAAGTTGAGATTGAATACAAACTCAATCCCTGACGGATCAAGATCAAAGAACGAAACAACAGATTCATCGAGAATATCTTCTTTCTTAAAATATTCATTAGTTGTCGTACCCTTGGGGTTGTTGCCACCTGCACCATTGATTAAAATATCACACTTGCCGAAGTCCTGATTGATTTCCGTTTTAACAGCTACAAGTTCTTCTTTTTTGAGTACGTTTGCCGCATATCCTTTTGCTTTGCCCCCTGCTGCTATAATGTCATTTGCAACAGCATCGGCTGCTTCTTTCTTTAGGTCAAGAATGGCAACCTTGGCACCCAATGACGCCATATATTTTGCAAAAGCACCGCAAAGAACCCCGCCACCACCTGTAATAATGACCGTTTTATTATTATATTGCACTATTTGTCACCTCTATTACTGTTTTGTTTTATTAAGCGTCTCCCAAATGCCTGCCATATACATCGCACCAAGCGCTCTGTCATAAAGTCCGTAGCCGGGCTTACCGTTTTCTCCCCAAATCATTCTGCCGTGGTCAGGACGGAGATATCCCTTAAAGCCAGTTTCGTGGTATGCCTTTAAAATTTCCACCACATCAAGTGAACCACATTCTGATAGATGACCGCTTTCTTCAAAGGAGCCGTCTTCTAAAATCTTAATATTTCTTACATGGGCAAAGTGAATTCTGCCCATCTTGCCATATTTTTTAACCATAGCGGTATAATCATTAAACTTAGCACAGCCCAAAGAACCACTGCAAAGAGTAAGACCATGGTGAGCATCGTCGTAAAGACTTAAAAATCTGTCTATATTCTCCTCGTTTGTAATGATTCTTGGAATTCCAAATATAGGCCATGGTGGATCATCCGGATGAATTGCCATGTTGACATCACACTCTGCCGCAACAGGCATGATTTCACGAATAAAATAGTCAAGGTTCTCCCAAAGTCCTTCTTCGCCAATAGCCTGATACTTTTCAATCAAACCGCTCATTTCGTCAGGCGTATAGGAGGCATCCCAACCGGGCAAAGTCATCTTTGTTGGGTCCATCTTGTCAACATCTTCTTTGTAATAGACAAGGGCATTTGATCCATCAGAAAGAGGCTGATTAAGTCGGGAGCGCGTCCAGTCAAATACCGGCATAAAGTTATAGCAAATGCATTTAACGCCTGCCTTTGCCAGTCTTCTGATATTTTCTTTATAGTTATCAATATAAAGCTGATAATTTCCCTGTCGAAGCTTTATGTCCTCATGCACGGGAACACTTTCGATGACCTCCATTTCAAGTCCCTTGTCGTTGCAGGACTTTTTAAGCTTTTCAATTTCTTCCTCAGGCCAAACTTCACCCACAGGAACAGAGTATACCGCCGTAACAACGCCTGTCATACAGGGTATTTGCCTAATTTTATCCAAAGTAACGGGATCGTCCTCGCCGTACCAACGGAATGTCATTTTCATACAATTCGTCCCCTTTAATATGTACCTTCAGTATTTGAAATAACTTGTCTTTCCTCTTTTACGACTGTTGAGTTTTTAATTTTATCCTGCAAAATCTCGTAAAATCTTTCATCGGGA
This sequence comes from Clostridia bacterium, assembly GCA_045595795.1. GTDB lineage: Bacteria > Bacillota > Clostridia > UBA1381 > UBA9506 > UMGS755. The sequence goes on from JAZOBC010000075.1 coordinate 18,447, forward strand.
AAATCTTTAAGATGAATGGTTTCACCTGTCCATCCGCTTAGATGTATAGCGTTTGAAATTGTGAGACCTTTTATGCCTTCTTCACCGGGCGCAAGCAACTCTCCGCCGTTTAGCAATACGGAAGCAACGTTTTTTAAAATGCCGACATGCTGCTCTCCGCCGGAAAAATCAACCGGAATATCACATTTCCAGCATTCAGGTCTTCCAAAACCGGAGGTGTTTGTTTTGTTGAAGTCTCTTTCAGAAACAATATTTCTGAAAAATGTCATTTGATTGTTTTCAATCACGATTTTTCCCATATCACAAGCAATTTCAAGTCTGTTCGTACCCGGTGCTTCACCTATTGAAGTAATATATTCACCAGTCGTACCGTTATCGTACTCAAAAAATGCTGCAACATCGTCTTCAACCTCAATATTATAGTACTTACCAAAAGAAACCTTGGCAAAAACCTTATCGGGGGTTCCGAACAACCATTGCCATAAATCAAGTTGGTGCGGATTTTGATTGATGAGTGCGCCGCCCCCTTCATCTTTCCAGGTTGAACGCCATGTGCTGCTATCATGATAACATTGTGATCGATACCAATCGGTAATGATCCATGTAATTCTTTTGATGTGCCCCAAATCTCCTCTCTCTATCATTTTGCGAAGATGCTGATAGACTGGATTGGTTCTTTGGTTATACATGATACCAAACAATTTTCCGCTTTTTGCGGCTGCTTCATTGATTTCTTTCACCTGTTTTGTATATACACCTGCAGGTTTTTCAGTCAAAACATTGAGTCCATATTCAAACGCTTTTATGGCAAGCTCGGCGTGTCCATAATGAGGAACAGCAATCAGAACCAAATCAATAAGACCGCTTTGATACATCTTTACGGCATCATCAAAAATTTCAATTTCAGGGTATGTTTCTGCGACAAACTTTCTTCTGCCTTCTGAAACGTCGCAAACGGCTGTGACTTTCATGTGAGGAACCTTACCTTCATAAATGTTATTTAGATGAGCACTCCCCATATTACCAATACCAATAATTCCAACTCTGATTTCTTTCATCAAAAATCCATCCTTCCTATGATTTTAGTCACCTATCTGTATTGATTTTCCATGTGAATTGGCACTTTCATATGCAGCAAACATTACATCCATCGTATCTTTCACATCAAAAAGATTGAGTGATGTTTGTCCGTCATAGTATTCCGCCAACACTTTGGTATGTCCACTTCCCCAATATTTTTTTCCACTATAATTCTCAGAGTCTTTACACAGAATTTCTCCACCGGATAAAAGCATACCGTCTACATACTTAAAAATTTTGTTTTCAAAATGCAGTTCAAGCTGAACAGAAGAATTACAGCTATAGGCATTGGTAGCATAGAAGATACCTGTCGCTCCATTTTTAAACCGTATATACGCTTCAACCGTATCCTCAACTTCTATGACACCTTCTAAAGAATGGTTGGAAGCTAAAGCCTTGATTTCTTCGGCGGCTCCGGCTAAGCAAATCATAAGATCAAGCGTATGAATGGCTTGGTTGATTAACACTCCACCACCCTCATGTTCTTTGGTGCCTCTCCATTGATCCTGTTTGTAATATGCTGCATCTCTGCTCCAGGTCAAAATGCCTTTTATTCCTTTCAGGGCACCGAGACTTGTATCATTTTTAATAGTATCTTTTAGCATCGTGACACAGTTGTTCTTTCTGTTTTGCATAACGGGATAAATATTTGTCACATCATATTGCGAAAAAAGAATTTCGAGCTCTTCTTTTTTCATCACAACAGGCTTTTCAACAATAACTTTTTTTCTCGCCCGGAGTGCTTTTATAATCATCTCAAAATGCAAATAATGCGGCGTACAAATATGTATGCAATCAATCATTTGATCGCACAGACAATCTTCGAAATCGTAATATGCTTTTGCAGCATATGATTTAGCACCAAAATCAGCGCGTTCTCTGTTTGAATCACATATTGCATAAAGCTTTACATGTTCAAGTCCGAGCAAAGCTTCAGCATGAACCGGGCCGATTGCTCCAAAGCCGACAATACATGCATTCATCAAAACCACTTCTTTTCTCTGAGCTTTTTATTATTTATATTGTATCAAAAATTTCGTAATATTTCTGCGCTAATGTTGCTTTTTATATTGCAATTATTGTTTTTTTATGTTACTATAAACATAAATTGAACGAGGAGAATCAATCAAATGTCTGAGACGCTTTATAAATTTAATGAGGATATAACCGAAAAACCTTCCGACAGTATATTTCAATTACATAGCCACAATAATTATGAGATTTATATGTTTTTAGAAGGAGAAGCTGAATATATCGTTGAAGAAAAGGTGTATGCTTTAGCGCCGGGTGATATTATTATTATCAAAAAACATGAAATGCACAGAGTGCATCTTCTTGATAACAAACAATATCACCGGATTGTGTTCATGCTTTATCCCGATTTTTTTATACAGGATGGCTTTGGCGATCTTGAAAATATTTTTCTTGCCACCACCTCTAAATCCGGTAATAAAATCAGTGCAAAAACTGCCAAATCAATCGGTTTATATGATGCAATCATGCGATTTAAAAAATATACAGACGATTTTTCCTCTCCTTACACAATTGTCACCAAAAGCGTTCTTGTTGAAATACTCTATCTATTGAATCGGTTTTCAAATCTTGAAAACACAGATACAATCAATCAAAGTGTTGCAAATGTCATACATTATCTGAATAATCACTTTACCGATTCGATTACATTAGATGTGCTGTGTGAAAAGTTTTTTGTTTCCAAGTATTATTTATGCCATATTTTTAAGCAGGCAACAGGCATTACAGTGCAACAATATGTAAGAGAAAAAAGACTTGTTAAGGCACTTGAATTAAAAAACAGCGGCATGTCCTTAACAGAAGCCGCCATACAATCCGGTTTTGATAACTATTCATCGTTTTTTCGGGCGTTCACCAAACGATATCAATCAAATCCGACTAATTTTGAGCCCAACTTTTAAAATCATAAATAATCATACATCATAAATCTGTCATAAAAGCAATTTTAGTAATGTAAACCACAATTTTTGCTATTGAAAATTTTATTTTTTGCGATAGAATAAAGAAAAAGGAAAAAGGATGTGATTGTATGATGTACAATAAAATAAGCGGTTTTTCTGATGAAATTGATTCTGCTATTGATGTTCAGTTTGCCGCTTTAAACAAGTTGGGTATTCAATATTTTGAGCCACGGTTTATTGATGAAAAAAACATTTCCTCGCTTTGCGATGAAGAAGTTTTATTATTAAAAGAAAAAATGGACAAAGCAGGTATTAGCGCCTCCTCCATTGGTTCTCCCATTGGCAAAATTTCGCTTACGGATGATTACGAGGAACATTTTGAGCTGTTTAAAAGAGTATGTCGCACAGCAAAAATGTTGCAGTGTCCGCAGATTAGAATCTTCAGTTTTTACCACGATGGCGATGAGTGGACAGAAGTTGAAAGAAGCCTTGTTCTGCAAAGACTCTCTCAAATGATTGCTTATGCAAAAGAAGAAAATCTTATTTTATTGCACGAGAACGAGAAACACATCTATGGTGATACAGCAGAACGATGCGTTGATTTGATGGAAAATCTTTACTGTGATAATTTTAAAGCCGTATTTGATCCTGCTAACTTTGTTCAATGTGGTGTTGACGTAGCAAAAGCATATGATATGCTGCAGGATTATGTTTATTATATGCACATCAAGGATGCAAAACAAGAGGATGGAACTGTTGTTCCGTCCGGTATGGGTGACGGATGCATGAAGTATGTTCTTTCTCACCTCTTTGCAAAAGGATATACCGGCTTTTTAAGCTTAGAGCCACACCTTGGAAGCTTTGAAGGACTGCAAAATCTTGAACTTGGTGATCACATGAAAAACTTGCCGGAAGGTGGCGAAGGCACATTCACACTTGCCTACCGTGCGCTTTTGGGTGTGTTAAAAGAAATTTAAAACATAAAAAAAGCGGTTGAATTTCAATCGCTTTTTTATTTCGTGATTTTGTCAAATCAGGGAAAATTTTTGTTTTTCTCAAAGGCTTCCCCTTGTGGGGAAGCCTTTGTTATTAATGTTCAAACAATGTTGTGTTTACTATATATTAAAATGGTAGTATAAACTAATGTACCATTTCCTTATTGAATAAACCGTTTTTTTGTTTAAATACTATAATTCTTTTTACAATAGTGTCAAGTTCTTTTTTCATGATTGTTCCGTCTGACACAGCCTCTATCACAGCGTTAAACGAATGAGGAAAATCATTCGGAATTAACAGTATGTCACAACCGGCTTTAATTGCGCCGATAGTAGCTTCTTCGGGCGTATAATGGTCCGTAATGCCCTGCATAATCAATGAGTCCGTGATGACAAGACCCTCAAAACCCAACTCGTTTTTTAATATATCTGTCACAACCTCGTGAGACATTGTTGCAGGAGTTGTATCGTTAAAAACTTCTAACAGCGCGATATGTCCCACCATCACACCATCTTGATCGGTTGCGTTTTGAAAAGGAATCCACTCACATTTTTTTAATTCTTCTTTGTTTTTATAGCTGACAGCAAGGCCTTTATGGCTATCCTCTGCCGTGTCTCCATGACCGGGAAAATGCTTATATACAGGAATGATGTTTTGTGACCTCAGACCATCTGCCACAGCGCGAGCCATGTTAGATGCAACTGTTGCGTCAGACGAAAAGGCTCTGTTGCCAATCACCGGATTATTTGGGTTGGTATTAACATCTGCAACGGGTGCAAAGTTCATGTTAAACCCGTATGCATGCAGGTATTTTCCAATTGTGCAACCCATGTCAAATCCGTCTTCATAACTGGTAGATTTGCCTACATCTTCTGCACTTTTATATTTTGGGAGTGAAAATGCAGCATGATTTGCAAGTCTTGATACAGCACCGCCTTCTTCATCAATCGAGATAAAAAGAGGTATTTTGCTCTCCTTTTGCAAAGCACTTGTAAAGTCTTTAATCTGCTCCGGTGATACAAGATTATCGGTAGACAGTATCAATCCGCCAACAGGATATTGACGCATTGCCATTTGCAATTCATCACTCAGCTCAGTAACCGTATACACCTCTGTACCGTTAGACTGTGCCGCAGTCACTAACGCTTGAGGATATACAATAAAAAGTTGTCCAACTTTTTCTCTGAGCGTCATATTTTGTACGAATTCTTCGGGATTTATTTGATTGTACTCTACCTCTATGGGACTTGATTCGATTGTTTGTATATCCTTTCCGCATGCTGTAAAAACAAGCATCAAGGTTAATATGAAAAACAAAGCAAGCCTTAATTTAAACTCGTCCATGGTTAATCCTCGCTTCCGTTCAAAGACCATTGCACCAAAAACTGCCTACGAATTGGTAATAAACTTGATAGCTTTATTCAGGTTTTCCACCTTGATTATTTCCTCGCCATTAGCATACTCGCCATCTAAAGTCCAGTTGATATTATCCTTTGCATGAACAATAATGTTTTTTGCGCTCAGAAAGGTGATCAATTTTGTTTGGTATTTTTTAGAACTTAATGCCACAATGACTTCGTTAAGCTCAAAAAAATCTTTGGGCAATCGTATCAGCAAAAGCTCAAACATACCGTCGCTTAAGTCAACTAATTTTGGATCAAGATTAATGATACCACCTACGGAGGTAGAATTACATATTGCACCAAAAATAAAATCATCCTCAATTTCGATACCATCTGCTATAAAACGAAGATGCTTGCTTTTTATATTCGCAATATCTTTAATGCCCTCAAGTGCATAAGCCAGATAGCCGAGCGTATTTTTAACATTTTGAGGTGTTTTATAGGAAATCTCAGCAAACGCACCAAAGGATGCAACATATGTAAAGATTCTGCCGTTAAACGAGCCAATATCAATTGGCTGGGCGCTGCCATCCATGATATCACCTGCAGCCTTTAAGATGTTTTTGGATAGCTTCAAGCTATTTGCAAAATCGTTTGTACTGCCCGCCGGAATATAGCCAATCTCTACATTGGCTCCTGATTTATATACGCCCTCAACAACCTCATTAAATGTGCCGTCTCCGCCAATGGCAACAATTAAATCAAAGCTTTTGGCATGCTCCATTGCATAGTTCTTGGCATCACCGGTTGCCTCACTCAGATAGACCGTGTTCTCATAACCATATTTGCCGAACAACACCAAAATATCAGTTAAATATTTATTTGCTTTCTTGGTGCCGGCACAAGGATTCATGATGAGCAGAAGATGTTTCGTTTTTCTCAATTTAAATCACATCTCCTTTCTATAAAATGCCATATTTCATTTAACTTCGTGTCAAGACTGGATAAAAACATTAATGCATTGCTAATCCTGTAGCTAATAATTTTCCTATGTCATCATTTAACTTTGAGCGCATCTCCATTATAGCACACACAATATAAAATGACAACATCTGTATAGATGTTGTCATTTTATTATTTATGCAATTGTTGTCTTTTTCGTTATGAATTGAAGAAGTATCACAACTCCCACAAGGGAAAGACCGATTAGATCAGTCGTCAGACCCGGATAAATCAAGAGTAGACCGCCTACAAGGGAGATGATTCTCTGATACCAAGGCATATGGTGAACCAAATAGCCTTCTAAAGATGCCGAAACGGCAAAAATACCAACCAAGGAAGTGATAACAATCTGTGCTACGTCCCAGAATGTTACATTAATCGCTTCTATTGAAGTTGGATCAATAAACAAAAGATCCGGATTTAATGCAAAGATATAGGGAACAATGAACGCACCGATGGCAAGTTTGGTCGCGGTAACTGCTGTCTTCATGGGGTTTGCTTGTCCAATGGCTGCACCGGCATAAGCTGCTAAAGCAACGGGCGGTGTTAAGTCGGCAACAATACCAAAATAGAACACAAAGAAGTGGGCTGCCAAAGCCGGAACACCCATCCGCACCAAAATTGGTGCACAGGTTGCTGCCATAATACAGTAGTTTGCGGTGGTGGGAACACCCATGCCCAAAACAATACAACAAAGCATGGTTAAAAACAGTGCTATAATGACCTGGTTACCTGCTAAAGCAACAATGCCGTTAATCATCATGTTGGCAAGACCGGTCATCGTGATTGTGCCCGCAATGATACCGGCAACACCGCATGCTGCAGCAACCGCAATCATGCCCTGCCCGCCGGCTGCTAAAGCTTCCCAAATGCGCTTAGGCGTGATTCGGTTCTCTTTATTAAAAAGACTCACTGCAATTGCTGCAACAATCGCGATGGCTGCTGCATTCTGAATGGAACGTTGTGTAACGCTGACAAGATAAATTAACAAAACCAACGGAATCAACAAATATACTTTTTTCAAAAGAGGCAAAAACTTCGGCAATTCTTCTTTTGTCAAACCACGAAGACCCTCTTTTTTTGCTTCTAAATGAACGGTGATGAAAACGCCGGCAAAATATAAAACAGCCGGCAAAATAGCACGAAGCACAATGTTGCTGTAAGGCACACCAACATATTCTGCCATCAAAAACGCTGCCGCCCCCATGATCGGTGGCATAATCTGTCCGCCGGTGGAAGCAGAAGCTTCAGCTGCTGCTGCAAATTCCGGCTTATAGCCCGTTTTTTTCATCAAGGGGATTGTCACAGAACCGGAGCCAACCGTGTTGGCAACCGACGAACCGGAAACCATACCCTCAAACGCACTGGCAACAACTGCCACTTTGGCAGGACCGCCTGAAAAGCCGCCCACAACGGCATTGGATATGTTAATGAAAAAGTCAGCAATGCCTGTCCGTTCCAAAAAGGCACCGAAAATAATGAACACAACAATGAATTTAGAACACACATTAATCGGTGTTGATAAAATGCCTTCCTTACTGTAAAACAGACCGTGCACAACATTGTTAAGTTTTCCGACAAAGGTCGGATTCGGGAGTCCCCAAATCAAGGCATACAGGATAAAGCATCCTGCAACAATGACAATCGGAAGTCCTACGCTGCGGCGACATGCCTCAGCCGTACAGATAATTCCCACAATACCAATCACAATCTGATACCATTCAAACCGGATACCCTGCTGGATAATTGGTAAGGCATTAAAGGCGAAGTACAAAAATGCACCTGTTCCGCATATCATCAAGAGAATATCATACCAAGGGATGTAATTAACCTTTTGCTTTCCTTTTTTTGCGGGATACACAAGATAAGCAAGAAAAACAATAAACGCCACAAACGTGGTGAGTCTGTGTTCCTCAAGCCAGTTAGCAAATAAAGCTACATAGATACAAAATAAAGAAAAAATCGCCAAAACACAGTTGACGGCGATTCTTTGCCATCCTTCCCAAATGCGGACATTAGATTCACGGTCATACTTTTGCATAACCTCATCTAAATTCATTGGCGCCTGCGTTGCCGGCTGATTTTTTTTACGAAACAACATGAACGTCTTCCTCCTCGGGGATTCTCATAAAACAACTGCGGCGAAAGGCTCTTTCGCCGCAGTAATAAGCATAATGTTTAAAAAATTATGCTACAGGAACTTCAATACCTTTTTCTGCAAAGTATTTAGCAGCACCTGCATGGAAAGGAACAACAAGACCGGTGGTGGCATTCTCTAAGGAGAGTTCTGCGCCCTTAGCGTGTTCCTGTGTGATTGCATCAATATTATCGAAAATTGCCTTTGTAATTGCATATACATCATCTTCTGATGCGGTTGCAGAAACGATTAAGGTTGCCTTAACGGTAACAGTCTTCACATCAGCTTCCTGACCAGCATAGCTACCGGCAGGAATTACGTATTCAGCATAGAAAGGATTTGTTTCCATCAATTTAGCTGCGATATCGCCATCAATCGGAACGAGATATGCACTATTGGTGGTGCAAAGTTCTGTGATAGCAGGTGTCGGAGGACCAGCTACGATAAATGCAGCATCAATTTTACCGTCTTTTAAAGCGTCAGCACTGTCAGCAAAGGACTGATACTGTGCTTTGATATCGTTTTCAGTCAGACCCGCAGCTGCTAAAACGTCAACTGCATTAAAGTAAACACCGGAACCGGGAGCACCGATGGAAACGGATTTGCCTTTCAGATCTGCAACAGACTTGATAGCAGGATCCATGGTAACCAGCTGAACAGCTTCTGCATAAAGACCGGCTACTGTACGGAAGCAGTCTACCTTGCCTTCTTTTTCAAAAGAACGGATACCGTCCCAAGCGTAAGCCATAACGTCAGACTGTACAGTACCTAAATGATAATTACCAACATCAATACCTTGAATGTTTGCCTTAGAACCATCGGTAGAAACAACGGTCACATTAATGTCGCCTTTGTTCTTAATGTACTGACCTAAGATACCGCCGTAAGCATAGTATGTACCTGCAGTACCGCCGGTACCCATAGTCATGCTTGAACTTGATGTGGTTCCTGCTCCACCGTTACAAGCTACCAGAGCAAAAACCATGATAAATGTTAATAAAATTGCCAAAAGCTTTTTCATTTCATGTTCCTCCTTGTTTTAAAAAACATAACATTGTATCTATTATACAACATATCCAAATTTTTTTCAAGCACTATTTTCGACCAGAAACAATTTTTTACATTATTTTATTACATTAACTTTTTCAAAGCATAACAAAATTAGGTTTCGTATAATATATTTGAATATTAAACTCGGTAAACTAATCTTTTAAATTGTATAAACTGGACACGAGTAAAACTCAATTTTCCATAAAACTATATTGTATATTAACATCATCAATTTTTGTTTCTTGTTTAAATATCGACTTTATTGATGTAACGATATTATTTACTTTTAATGTATTATTATCAACCCACTCAACATCAAACTCATTATATGTTATAAACGCATTACCAATATCCCCTGCTTTGAGTTTTTTACCATTTTTTAAAACAGACAACCTATATGTAAACTTTGTTGTTGCTCCCCCATTTGCCTCAAAAACATAAGCAACATATTTACCATCAGGCGAAACACCCTCTTGGATAATATCAGGTTCTCCCATCAAAAATGTTCTAAAAGAATTAAGTGCAATATTACCAGCAACAACCAAAGCAATAATAATTAGCAAAATAATAGCTGTTATCATTAGAACTTTTTTCATGGTTATCTTTCCTTTCAATATCATTAGACACAATTCGACTTTTGTCAAGTCAGGGACAAAAAATTTCAATGGTTTATCGGCACTTTTTATCGGCGCTTTTCAAAACTGCCGATAAATTCATACGATTAAAATGCCTTTCCAAAGGCTTCTCCTTGAGGAGAGGCTCCGCCGTAGGTGGTGGTGAGGTGTAGATTGCGTAGCAATCGTTATTTTTTCCACCTCATCCGTCAGCTATCGCTGACACCTTCCCCTCAAGGGGAAGGCTTTTTTGTCCCTTGTATATCAAAGTTTATGATTTTATCAAGTCAGGCTAAAAAACGTCTTTATTTTAAAAGGTAAGTTCAAATATGAAGCGTTTCGCCCGGTTTAACGCTGTGAACCGTTCCGTCAACATCAAAAAAGATGGTGAAAAGCGTCGGATTGTAAATCATATGCCCATCGGCACTATACCGAAGAGATTTATACGCCTGTACATAATCATAAATTTCAATGTTAGTGGCATACCAAATCTCATCGTTATCGGCAAGCTTTTTACATATGGTTTCAATGCGATCCCAATTATCGTCTCTATCAAATTCATAGCTGTGTCCCCAGATATACAAAAGACGTGACGTTCTTCTTGCGTGATATACATCAGGAGAAATATCGAGCTGTAAAAATTCATCAACATATTCGAGAATCTTGGGGTTATTGTGATGCGCCGTAGGCATCCATGCATGAAAATCCTGCGGCAACATAAAGGAATTGTTGTCTTCGCTCAAAGTTCTTGCATAGGCAATATCAAGGTCGGTCAAATATTCTTTAATCTTTTCATAGTTTCCAAAGTTACCAAATAAAGTAATGCCGGTATCGGGATATGCCATACCACGAACAATACACGCGCATTTTTGTTCAAGCTCCAGTCTGCAATCAAGCACCTCTTTGATACCTTCAATAGTTCTTGTATTGCCATTGGCTCTGTGGTTTGCACCATGCACTGCAATTTCATGACCCTTAGAAAGAAAAATTTCTTTTAGCTGCTCTTTTGAATAGCAAAATCTGCCCATACATTCGCAATTTAGGTTGAATGTACCTTTCATACCATATTGGTCAAATAACGCCACAAGTCTTTGATCCTGAGGCACCCCATCGTCATAACTAAATGTAACTGCCTTTGCTTTTCCTTCGGGAAATCTCATAAAAACTGATCTCATAAAAACACTTCCTTTTTTTATTATACGCTCCAAAACGGAGTTAAGATAGAAAACAATCCCGGAATCGCGATATTCCGGGATTGCGTATTATCTTTCTTCTCTAAAATAAGGCAAACCAAGCGCTGCCGGTGGCTGATGTTCTTTTTTATCTCTCATACTCGTAATAATCAGGACAATGATTGTCACTACATAGGGAAGCATCTCGAACAACTTTTTTGCACTGACACTGATGCCTTCAATATATGTCGGAATGACGTATAAAAAACCAAACAAAATAGAACCTAAAATACTGATAGACGGGCGCCAAACCGAAAAAATAACGAGTGCAATAGAAAGCCAGCCTCTGTCGCCAAAACCATTGTTTGACCAAACACCGTTTGCATAATCCATGACATAATACAAACCGCCAAGACCGGCAATGGCACTACCAATACAGGTGGAAATATATTTATATTTTGTAACGTTGATACCGGCAGCATCGGCCGTTCCCGGACTTTCACCAACAGCCCTTAAATGCAGACCAATTCGAGTCTTTTTAAGAATATGCGAAGCAATGAGTGCCACAATAATTGCCAGATACACTAAAAAACCATAAGAAAGGAAGATATCACCAAACCACCCAAGCTTATCAGCAAACGGCAGTTGTGTTTTAAACACTGTGCTTGTGCTTGAAAGTGCAATGGACGGAACATCTGAGTCAACAAGCTTAATCAGCGATCCGCCAAAGAAGTTACCTATGCCGATACCAAAGGTTGTGAGTGCAAGGCCTGTAACGTTCTGATTGGCACGGAGCGAGACCGTTAAAAAACAGTAAATCAAGCCCATGATGGTAGAACCAACGAGCGAGCATAGTAACGGAATCAAAACGGCTAAAAACGGATTCATCATACTGAGTGATGCAAGGCTTTGTTCATAGAGAAAGGCACCTGCCACACCACTGATGGCACCAACATACATAATGCCGGGGATACCTAAGTTTAAATGACCCGATTTTTCAGTCAGAATTTCACCTGTCGAACCGAAGAGCAAAGGAGTTCCTTGCATAACGGCACGTTGAATAATGGTTGCGATCATACATGTTCCTCCTTCTTGTTGAACTTAATTCGATAGTTAATGAAGAATTCTGAACCGATAATAAAGAATATGATAATACCGGTTATAATATCAGAAAACGATGAATTGAGTCTATATACTTCCGAAATTTTGGATGCACCCTTTTGCAAAAATACAATCAGAAGTGACGTAAAGACCATAAAGATTGGATTAAATTTCGCAAGCCACGAAACCATGATAGCCGTAAAGCCTCTGCCACCTGCCGTATCACTCTTTAGGGAGTGATCCGTTCCGGCAACAAGCAAAAAGCCTGTGATACCACAGATGGCACCAGAGATGAGCATAGTTCGCAAAATAACTTTTTTAACATTGATACCAATATATCTTGCTGTTTTCTCGCTTTCACCAACAACAGAGATTTCGTAACCCTGCTTGCTGTATTTGAGATAAATATAAACCAAAATGGTAATGAGCGCAACAATTAAAATGTTGATTAAATATTTCTGACCAAAGAGCACGGGTAACTGTCCAAACTCAAGTGTTCTGGGGGTTCCCGAACCTTTCGGCACGGACCATTCCAAAGTGAAATAGGCAACAATCTGTATCGCCACATAGTTCATCATGAGCGTAAACAGCGTTTCGTTAGAATTGATGCGCGTTTTAAAGTAAGCCGGCACCAACGCCCACAGTGCACCTGCAATAATGCTTGCTACAAGCATGACAAGAATCAGAAGCGGTGTGGAAAGTTTTTCACCAAGAAAAATCATACAGCATGCCGTCGCGAAACCACCAATTAACACCTGACCCTCAGCACCGATATTCCAGAACTTCATCTTAAATGCCGGGGTAACAGCAAGAGAAACACATAGCAAAATTGCCGTATTTTGAAACAGGTTCCACGTAAGACGCGAAGTGCCCACCGCACCTTTTACCATTGTGATATACATTTCAACCGGATTTAAGTCCGTCAGAGAGATGGTAACCAGGCCGCACACAACCAATGCAAGAACCAACGAAACTGCTCTGATGATCCACGCCTTCCACCACACAATATCATCGCGCTTGGTAATATGACCCATGGCGCCGCCGACCGTTTTCCAAAGCATGTGGTCAACCTTCTTCATGGCGACTGTCTCCCCTTTCTTCTTCATGTTTATCGGACTTTGTCATCAGAATACCGATTTCTTCTTTGGTGGTATTGCGTCCATCCACAACGCCGGTAATTTTTCCCGATCCAATGACAAGAATTCTGTCGCAGAGTTCAATTAAAACGTCCAGATCCTCGCCTACAAAAATAACGGCTACTCCGTTTTTCTTTTGCTCGTTTAACAGGTTATAGATTGTGTAGGAAGAATTAATATCAAGACCCCTGACCGGATAGGCTGCCATAAGCACCGTGGGCGCTGAGGCAATTTCACGTCCTACCAGAATTTTTTGAACGTTTCCGCCCGAAAGTCTTCTAACCGGTGTATTGGCAGAGGGTGTTACAACCTCAAGACGTTCAATAATTTCATCTGCTAAAGATTTCGGAGCCTTTCTCTGCAGAAACATAGATTTTCCTTTTTTATAGCTTCTAAGCATCATATTGTCAACAATGTCCATGTTGCCAACCAAGCCCATGCCCAGTCTATCTTCCGGAACAAAGGCAAGACGCACGCCCAGTCGACGGATTTCAAGAGGTGTTTTATCACGAAGATTTTCTTCCTCTCCGGTTTTTGGATTATGATAGATAATGGCTCCGCCGTCAAGATGTTGCAGACCGGCAATGGCTTCCAAAAGTTCTCGTTGGCCGCTGCCTGCTATGCCGGCAATGCCCAGAATTTCACCGGAACGAGCTGTAAATGAAACATCATCTAAAAGCTTAACTCCATCGCGGTTAATACAGTTGATATTTTTAACCACCAATCTGTCACTTGCCTCTGTCACTTCGCTTCGCTCAATATTTAAAGAGATTTTCTTACCCACCATCATCTCGGTAAGCTCTGATTCATTGGTTTCAGAGGTTTTAACTGTTCCAATATATTCGCCTTTTCGCAGAACTGCCACATAATCGGAAAGAGAAAGCACCTCATGCAGTTTATGGGTGATGATGATAATTGCCTTTCCACTTTCACGCATGTTTCTTAAAACTTTAAAAAGCTTTACGGTTTCCTGCGGCGTTAAAACAGCAGTGGGCTCGTCCAGAATGAGAATATCGGCACCACGAAACAGAACTTTGATAATCTCAACCGTCTGCTTTTCGGATACAGACATTTCATAAATCTTCTTGTACGGATCAAGTTCAAATCCATACTGCGCTGTTATTTCTTTAATCTTTTCAATATATTTAGGCATGTCAAAGCCTTTTTCATCTTCAAGACCCAAAACGATATTTTCTGCAGCATTAAACACATCAACAAGCTTAAAGTGCTGATGAATCATACCGATTTTATAGCGAAAAGCATCCTTTGGTGAAGCAATGACAACCTCTTCTCCGTCAGCAAAAATCTGCCCACTGTCAGGATAATAGATACCCGAAACCATGTTCATCAGTGTTGTTTTGCCGCTTCCGTTTTCACCTAAAATAGAAAGGATTTCACCCTTCTTCACCTGCAGGGATATGTTTTTATTGGCAACAACACTACCAAAGGTCTTAGTTATGTTTTTCAATTCAAGCGCAATTGTCTGTTCCATAACATTCTCCGTTCCGAAATTTTTTCTTGTGTTTTCTAATAAACATCCACCCTTTTGCTTATGACAAAACACAAGGTATAAATCGAATATAGGGCGGAGAAAAAATCCCCCGCCCTATGCAATCGTTTAATTAGAATGCTTCGTTCAGCAGTGTGATACCGTCAATCTTAAGATCGAAGTAAGGAGCACTGCGGAATTCAGATTCATGGAAGTAACCGTCAGCAATAACTTCTGTATCCGGTGTGTAGTTTGCATCAGTATCAACGTCAGCCATGTAAGAATCCATAGCTTTTCCGTCAACTGTAAAGGTGCTTGCATCAAATACATGAATGTCGCCTGCAATCAGCTTAGCTTTTGCATCTTCAATTGCTTCCTTAGTGCCTGCAGCTGCAACAGCTTCGTTGATGTCAGTCAGTTTAACGGAACCAACTTCAAAACCTTCGCACCAGTCAGCAGCGATTGTTTCGCCGTTTAAGTTTGCATTGATGATGTATTTAAAGTAAGGAGCCCAGTCGATTCTGGAAGAAATAATGAAGGTGTTCGGGCAAGCGCTCTGTGTGCTGCCGTTATAAGAAACGTTGGGAACGCCTGCATTTTCACATGCGGTAGGAGCACCCATTGAGTCAGCATGCTGGCTGATTAATACACAGTTGTTGCTCAAAAGCTTGGTAGCAGCTTCTTTTTCTAAAGCTTCATCATACCAGCTGCCTGTGAACTGAACTTCCATGGTTACGCTCGGGCAAACAGATTTTGCACCCAGGTAGAAAGAGGTGTAACCGGAAACAACTTCAGCATAGGTGTAAGCACCTACATAACCCATTTTAGCCTGATCAGCAGTAATCTTACCGCTTTCAATCATTTCGTTCAGCTTCATGCCTGCAGCAATACCTGCAAGATATCTGCCTTCGTAAATGGAAGCAAATGCATTGTGGAAGTTGGCAACGTTTTCAGTATGAGCTGTGGTACCGGTTGCATGACAGAATTCAACCTCAGGGAATTCTTTTGCAGCCTTTAACATGTAAGGCTCATGACCGAAGCTGTTTGCAAACACGATATCGCAACCCTGGTCAGCAAGGTCTGCTGCCGCTTCGTAGCATTCGTTACCTTCGGGAATGTTGGTCTTGAAAATAACCTGATCTTCTTTAAGACCCAGTTCCTTTGTTGCAGCTTCAGCTGCGTCAAGGAAGTTCTTGTCATACGTTGAGTTTTCATCATGCAGGAAAATGAAGCCAATTTTAAAATCAGCAACGTTTGCTCCGCCCTCAACAGCAGGTGTTTTGTCTTCGTTACCGCAAGCTGCAAATAAACACATAGATGCCGCAATCATAACAGTAACGAGGAGAAGTGAAAGAACTTTTTTCATTTGTTTACCTCCTGCCTTTCGGCAAAAAATATTTATGTAAAAAAATTTACATACCACTTGATTGACGGAATGTTAAAGAAGAATCGGTCATAGATTCGATCATCGCCAATGAGTCCACCCGAATCCCCTGCTCTCTTAACGAATCGCCACCACCCTGAAAGGCTTTTTCAATTGCAATTGCACAACCGACAAGTGTTGCACCCGCCTGATTGATAATATCAATTAAACCCATCAGAGCATTTCCTTTTGCAAGAAAATCATCAATCACTAAAACCTTGTCCGCTTTGCAAAGAAACTCTTTGCTCACCACAGCATCATATACATTCTTTTTGGTGAACGACTCAACTCTGGATGAATACACACGATCTGAAATATTACCGGATTTATTTTTCTTCACAAAAACAACGGGAACATTCATAAACTGCGCAGCAGCAAATGCAATGGGAATGCCTGATGTTTCAATCGTCAAAATTTTATTAACCGAGAGGTTTTCATATAGTCTTGCTATCTCTTTTCCCAATTCTAAAAGGAAGGGAACATCCAAACAGTGATTGAGGAAGCAATCCACTTTCAGTATGTCGCCGGGCAAAACCGTACCCTCTTTTATGATTTTTTCTTCTAACGCGATTATGACGGCTCACCCCCACAAGAAAAATTAGACTATAATCAAAGAGAATTGTACCATATTCTCATACAAAAGTCAACATTTTTCGCCTTTGTCAAAGATGATTTTTGTAGGTTTAAAATAGTCGTGTTACACCACAACTTGTTTTAGAGATATTTTCATCATTGACAAGCCACATGTTGCATGTTACAATAAAAGAATAGGAGTGATACAGATGTCTCTTTTTTATAAAATTGGTGGTCTTGTGATCAAAACCGATGATTATTTTGACGATTTTGCAAGACATCACCTATCCTTTTATCAAGCAGATGAAACAGCTTCACCTAATGTATGCTTTACCGTACACACAGATTGCGAGAACATTCAGCCGCCGAGCGGCAACCTGATTGCAGAAGTAAATGGACGCCAATGGTATTCCATGCCCGATGGCGGATATGCTTTTGTTGACTATATCAAAGTATTGACCGACAAAGTGCTGAACCTCGTGGTTGCTAATGCAAATTTTTCTAAAATTGAAGCCTGGTTTTGTCCGTCGGCACTTCTGCCGATTGACGTTGACCGCAGACCCTATTTTTTAATTCAAGAAGTTTTGCGCTATTCCCTTTTATTTGCAGGTGGCACAATCATACACGCCTCCTCACTCGCATATCAGGGAAAAGGACTTCTGTTTTCCGCACCGTCAGGAACCGGAAAATCAACACATACGAATCTTTGGACAAAATATGCTGCAGGCACCGAAATTGTCAATGACGATATGCCCATTGTGCGTATGATTGACAATACGCCTTATCTCTATGGCGCACCATGGAGCGGAAAAAATTCTATTCATGCAAACATCACTGTGCCGCTTTCTTCTGTGGTCTTTATCCGCCGTGGACAAACCTGCGAACTTTCGCCGCTTGATAAAACCGAAGCGGTCTGGAATCTGTTTCAGGCTGTTCGCAAGCCGGTCATCCCATTTTTGGCTGAAAGGAATCTGGAAATCATCGGTCAAATCATTGAAAATCTGCCTATTTATTCTTTACAATGTGATATTTCAGAAGTCGCTGTTAAAACAGCAATGCAAGCTTTATAAAAATTTTAAAAAACAAGCAGGCAATGCATCATGCATTGCCTGCTTGTTTTTTTATTGTAACAACAGTGTGATGAGCTGACAGCCTTTTTCAACAAAGATCCCTGTTTGTTTTGCGTTTGCCTCCGTATATACCATACCGGAACCGGCAGACTGACCTTTTTTATAAATCACAAACGGAACCGGATCCTTCACATGGGTCATTTTCGCAATAGGTGTGGGATGGTCCGGCGTCAGTAAAACGGCAAAATCTTCTCCACTTTCCTCCAAATATGCCATGACAGGACCAACGATTTTCTCATCAATTAGTTCAATGGCCTTCACCTTCCAGTCTGTCTGGCCATGATGTCCGCATTCATCCGGCGCTTCCACATGAATATACACAAAATCGCTACCGGAAGAAAGTGCTGCAATCGCTGCTTCTGCCTTGCCGTCAAAATTTGTATCAACATTGCCCGTAGCACCCGCCACGTCAATAGATTCCATGCCTGTACCAATGGCAATACCTTTTAACAAATCAACCGCTGAAATCATACTACCGCGAAGACCGAATTTCTCTGCAAATAAATCCAGCATAGGCTTCGTGCCCTCTCCCCATATCCATAAGGAATTGGCAGGATTTTTTCCCTGACGAATCCGTTCTTTGTTAATAGGATGGTCTTTTAAAAGTGCATGGCTCTGCTTCATAATATTGTAAAGCACCGCCCCCTTTTCTCCACCCGGCAGATAGGTTGCAACGGGTTGTTTTGAAATATCGTGAGGGGGCGTTAAAGAAACCGCCAGGCTACCCTGATCCCAAACCAGAAGATGACGATAGCTGATGCCAGCATAGAGCGAAAATCCCGGCACAACCAAATGCTGTTGCAGATATTCTATGAGTTGCTTTGACTCATCGGTTGTAATCTCGCCGGCGCTGTAATCCACCATAGTTTTATCGCTATATTCCTCTTCATCCGAAAGCGTAAC
This sequence comes from Clostridia bacterium, assembly GCA_045595795.1. GTDB lineage: Bacteria > Bacillota > Clostridia > UBA1381 > UBA9506 > UMGS755. The sequence goes on from JAZOBC010000075.1 coordinate 37,530, forward strand.
AAGGTTAGCACGAAATGTCACGTCCGTTTCCTTTAAAGTAACGCCGATCGACAGCGCTTCAAGCGGCGAACGTCCACTATAATATTTGCAGGGATCATAGCCTAAAACGCTTAAATTCGCCACATCGCTACCGGGACTGAGTGAGTCATCCACTGTTTTTGCAAGACCCATCATGCCACATTTTGCCAAGCAATCCATATTCGGTTTTTTCGCAACCTCAAGGGGCGTTTTTCCACCCAGACTCTCGCAAGGATAATCTGCCATGCCATCCCCTAAAAAAACAACATATTTCATCAAAACTCATTCCTTTACCATCAAGGTTTAGTATATTATACAATCCAAACAGTCAAAAGTCAACAGAATCCGGTTTGTTTTTACTGCTTGATTGCTTTTGTTTTCCACTTACCCCGGCTATAAAAAATTGCCGTCAAAACGGCACCCATCACCCAGGATACCAAAAGAGAAATCTGAATACATTCACGATTGCCGAAAGGAAGTTCAGGCGTTCTGGTTAAAAACGAGATACCGTATGCCACCGGCACGCGCAAAGCAACTGTTGTAATCAGTGAAATCCACATCGGTGTCATGGTATCACCTGCACCACGCATAATACCCGATAAACTTTGTGTTACCGCCACCGCGATATAGCCCACTGCCAAAATCATCATCAAATAATAACTCATGTTAACCAGTTCCTCGGTCTTGGTGAAGATACCCATGAGTCCTTTGCCGAATAATAAAATAATGCCGGTGATAGCCGCTGAACAGCCAACCGCCATCAGCGTACCCTGCTTGGCACCTTTTGTTACACGGTCATAAAGTCCTGCACCTACATTCTGTCCTGCATAGGTTGTCAGTGCCATACCGAAAGAAAAGTTCGGCATCATAGCAAATCCGTCAACACGCATAATGACAACATTAGCAGCAATAAACAGCTCACCAAACTGATTGGTCAATGACTGCACAATAATCATCGCCGAAGAAAAAATCGCCTGCGTTAAACCGGAGGGTAATCCTAATTTCACAATTGTTTTAACATATGCCCCTACCGGTTTAAAATATCTCGCACCAAAGTCAAAAAACTCACTCATACGGGCAAGCTTCAGCAAACACAGAAGCGATGAAATTCCCTGCGCAATCACTGTAGCAAGTGCAACGCCCGGCACACCCATGCCGACGACTGCAACAAAATAGATATCCAGTACAATATTGATAACCGTAGCAACCAAGAGATAAATCAAAACAGAAAACGAATCGCCCAGGCCACGAATGATACCGCTTAAAATATTATAATATGCCATACCGGCAATACCAATTAAGGAAATCAGCAAATAATTCGCACAACCGTCGATGATTGCATCCGGCGTGTTAAGCATGTGCAGAATTGGCCGAATTAACGGTGCTGCCAGCACAATTAACAACACACAGGCAATCGCCGTTACTGTGATGCTGTTGCCAATGGTATAGGATAAACTCTCACGATTTTTAGCACCAAAATACTGCGAAACCATGATGTTTGCACCGGCCGAAATACCGATAAACAAAACCAAAAGCATATTCAGAATCGGCATGGCACTACCAACAGCGGCCAATGCATTATCACCAATATACTGACCGACAACAATGCTGTCAACCGTACTATAAAGCTGTTGAGCAATGTTACCGATAATCATGGGTAGGGTAAATAAAATAATACTTTTCCAGGGTGTCCCCACGGTCATATCCGTGGGAGCAGATAATCTTCTTAACATATTTTCTCCTTTGATTGCTACAATATAGTTTGTCTTATGCACCGATGCGTTCTGTTAAGCGGTCCTCTGCAAGATACCAACGCTCGTTTCCTTCTACAAACACCATGCGGTATACAACACGTTCCATGGTATTGCGTGTGGGATTTTCAAAATCATATTCTTCCGTATGCGCCGCTAACACATAGTCACACTCAATGACGTTATAACCGTCAGCATGAAGCTTTTGCCCCAACGCAGAACGAACACCTGCTCCTACTGCAAGTGTGTTTTCATCTAAATAACGGTTGTAATAAATATGGCTTGCTTCACTTTCGTCCACCAATCGACCCACAACAATGGGATTTGAAATCAGTTCGTGTACACCTGCATACTCATAACCCGCTATAGCATTTTCTGCATAGAGTTCCTCAACGCTGCCATATTCATCACTCAGTTCCCAATATCGGTCATAGTCACGCGAGGAATCTGCAAAACCGTCATAGCTGACGACCACATGTGTTAGCCACTGCATGGTATCTTCCGAAACCGTTGCAGGTTCAATTGGTGCCTCAGTCGGTTGCGCGGTTTGCAGAACCGCTGATGGTGCATACTCTGTAACGGTTTTAATATATGGCGTTGTGTTAACTGCAAATGCCGTACCTGTCGCAATGATTGAAATGGTTAAAACAATTCCGTATAAATGCGATAACAGGTAATGCTTCAGGACTGAATAAACAGAATCCGTCACCTTATCCTGCAAATCTGACTTGATATGTCGCTTTAAAAATTCGTAAAACGGTTTGTATGTTGTTAGAATCTTTTTCTCACAGTTTTGACAAACCGTAGCAGATTTTTGATTCACCGCACCACAATGGGTGCAATATTGTATATCTTCTCGTTCTGCTGCTTGCATCATTCTTCACTCCCAACTTTATCTCTTGTGAAAATCACGGTTCTGTCACAACAACTTTTACGCTGTCTGCCACTTTATCTCCCCGCTTTGCTTCCACGATTAAGTAATCCTGTGCCCCTTTTTTCACAACAAGTCCTTCCTGTGCGTAATCTGCTATAGAAAGCTCACTGACAGGGGTGAGTTCACCATTTTGAGAGGTGCTCAAGCAAACAGTGTCAACCGCCTTGGGAATGTACAATGACAGCACGACCTCCTCAAGGTCTGTACGAATGTAATATTCCTCTGCTGCCTTGTTATATTCAATGGCATACTGTTCACTTGCTAAAAGGCGAATATCAGAATACTTTAAATATAAGCCAAACACACCCAAAAGTAAGATAATGACCAGAATCAAAACTTTAAAAAGAATATGTCCCGTCACCTTGTGGAGCAGCAAAGTATGGTATGCATCCTCTACCCGATCAAATTTGCCCCAAATTGTTTTTTTATACTCTGCCTCATAACTTTCGACTTCAATTTTTTCGCCACATACGTTACAATATTTTGCACCGTAGTGCTGCTGCGTATTACAGTTCTCACAAGTCATATGTATCTCCCTTTCTCTTGCAATAAGCTTACTTTTTTCGCTTGTGCATAAGTTTTTCTACCCACGCAAACAATGCAGGATATAAAAATAAAATATACACAAATGCAACAAAAATGAAAATCAGTTCACCCCAATATGCATGGAACTGAACAAATATATCTCTTGCAAAGGTTGCGTAGATAAATAAAATAACAGCACCAAAAACAGTGCGGAAAAGTTTTGCTTTGGCAGAAACTTCAACCGTAAAACGGAGTAACCGACGTTCTAAGATCCAGCCGGTCAAAAAACCATATACACAACCCGCCGCCAAATAGCAATCTGTAATCATTAGATTTGGGTCAACAAGCAAGACTCCGTCGGGTGCATAATCCATGGGATACGATTTAGCAGTCAAAAAGACAAGAAGCAATGTCGTAACCAAAATTCCTACACCGACTAACCACAAATCTCGATGTTTCCCACCATCAACCCAAGAGAACAGCTTTCGATTCAGTCCGATGACTAAAACTGACAAAACAAGGCTTGCAACAACATCCTGTAACGTATGCACACCCAAATAATTTCGTGTAAACATAACAAGCAGCGTCATCACAACACAAACGATGACCACACTTTTTCTTTTTCGTTGCCAATCGGCAATGCTCAAAAACTCTGCCGCTGCAATTTGTGTGTGACCACTGGGAAAGGAATAGCCCGTGGCTCCGACTTTCGCCGGCTCATAAGGAGTAAACTCCGGATGATAAATCCATGGTCGATATACGCAAAAAATGTTTTTCAGCGTTTGATTCAAAAGACTCCCGAAGCTTAGGTTCATGGCTAAAAAAATTGCCGCCCGTTTACTAAAGCACCAATATAAAACAGCCACAAAGATATACATGGCAGGACTGACGACAAAATCAGTCACCGTCATCAGGACAGAGTCCAAAAAGCTTCCTCTGAGCGTCTGTAGCCATAATAGATATGACACGTTCTCTTCTCCTTAAATAAATTTTTACCGTATCATTCTGCTTAATCCAAGCAAGGTCAGTCTGCGCCGCATGTAGGGCGAATAATACACACAGGCATCAAAAAATTCCTGTTTTTTCTCTATATCCTCAACCGTAATTTTACATCCGGCTTTCACCATAGCATCACGGCAAGTCTCATAACTGGGAACGCTTTTAATGATTTCAACAATTTTATGCCAATTTGCCTGTAAAACAGTTTCTTTAACATCATCTAAAATAGGAGACGGCGTGTTGATTTTTTTCACATCCTCTGCCATGTTCCCATAAAAATTATATACATCTTCCCAGTCAACAGGGTCCGGCTTTGTCTCTATCTCTGCTTTTTTTGCCAGTTCATTATAAAAACGAAGCATCTCTAAGGTACACACACCCACGTCATCACCATGATAATTGGGAACGATGTTATCGCGCAGCTCCACACACTCCATCAAATGGGAAATGATGTGCTCACAGCCGCTCGCCGGTCTTGAATTTTGCGTAAAACTCATACCAACACCGGTTTTCAGCAAAGACTCAAAAATCTTGCCTGCTGTTTCGGCATCATTTTTCGTCACACTGTCTGCCATGTCCATCAACTCATCCACAGCATCACGAGTCAGTTTTGCAATTTTTTCGCAGTAATATTCACCGGTAATGAGCGCCGAAACCTGCCAGTCAACGAGCGCAACATACTTAGATATCATATCGCCAAAACCGGCTGATTTAAGCTCTTTTGGAGCTGCCGCTAAAATATCTGTATCGCCAATGATTACTTCTGGGCTTTTAGCAGCGTGGGTAATTTTAAAACCACGGTCAACAATTGGCGCGTTATAGGAAGCAAACCCATCCATAGACGGCGCTGTCGCAAAAATGCAAATGGGTTTATCCTGACGCGCTGCAGCCAGTCTACAAGGGTCATTGATGGAACCGGTTCCCACAGATAAAACGGCGATTTCCCGATCACAGATCAATGCTTCAAGTTCTTCTACGTGCTTCATTTCTGCCACGCGCAAATCGGGGTATATCTTATATGCAACTTCGTAACCCACAAGGCTTTCTGTAATGCCCTTTGCAGCCTGTAGTGTACTTTGGTCGGCAACCAGCAACAGCTGTTTAGGGAAATCATTGGCATCTAAGATAGCACCGACCTTATGCACAAGTCCCGGACCGATTTGAATATCGCGTATGGTCGTCTGATGCTGTTTTCCGCAATGACACGGAACATCAAACGAACGAATCAAGTTTAAAATTGCAGACATCATATCACCTTTTATCGAAAAAACTACACAATAATGTTATTATATCAAAAAAAACTATAAAATTCAATAACATTCCATCTAAATTATCCGCGTCGGTTTTAACAAAAAACAGCAGGAACCATAATTCCTGCTGTTTTTCTTTTTTTATCTAAAAACTGATGCCTTACAGATCTGATTCAACCGATAGACATTTTTCAATCAAAACGTCGCCGCCAACGTTTCCCTGCAACAAAAGCCCGTCAACACAGGTAATATGCATTGCCGGCTGACCGTCAAACGTTTGAATGCGATTATTGATAAGACGAATATTTTTATGAATCGGAACCTGCTCCTCTGCCTCAGAACACACCACAACACCACAGGCCTTATCCAAATGAAATGCCGTCCTGCCGCAAAGAACAAGGTCATTATTTTCAATTAAAATATTTTCCGCCGGTCCGCTTTCATACCAGCATGGTTCCACACAGATATTGATTGCCGCAAGGCTTGCGTGTTCAATCCGACACCCTTTGATAACCGAATCTTTGGTGTGGAGACGAACACCGAGAGCAATCACGTTTTTAACGGTCGAATCAATGAGACGAAGCGATGGCACACGCGTACAATTACAAAAGAGCCAACCCACCGCATCCTTAGGAATTTCCTTATCAAGGGTTAAAAAAGTCGTGACGCTTTCACGCTCTGTCTCAACATCAACAACCCTAAAAGTGTCTGCAACAAGCAACGTGCTGGGGTCAACCAATTCCAGCAAATCGCCAACACGCGGATAGGTTTGCATCACACCATGTGTGCAAAATCTTGAAAACCGCGTTTTAGCCTGATGACCGCTAACAGAAAGGATAGATTCATAATAGCCATGAACATTCATGCCGTCGTCACCGGAGCCCTCAAAATGGCAGTTTTTGCACTCTAAAACGCCGGAACAAGAGGCAAAGTGCGATGCATCGGTATTCGTCGAGAAATAGTCACCCTCTGCCGGACCGACTTTGCATTGATCTAAGTAAACATTTTCTGCATTTTGAGCCACAATGCCCATTCCAAATGCGCTCAGCACATGAATGCGGGAAAGATGAACATTCTTCGCCTCATAAATACCCACAGTTGAAACCGAATGCCAGGTGTGCTGAATGGCAACAGGTGCACCAAGATATTTGGGTTCTACTCTGCGCCGGAGACGAAATACATTTTCCGCAACCTGCTCCAACCTTTCCTCGCTATGAACCTGCGCATTCTGATATCCACCGTAGCACCCTGCTTTTATATCATAAATCAAAGCACGCGGCGCCGGAGAAGCCTCGCTGACCATTCTTGTATCAAACACTTCAAAATCATAATAATCCTCTTGGATGTCAACAATTTTACCACTTGTATACGGTCTGCGAAAGTAATCGAATGTGATGCCCTCTAAGGTAATGTTTTCAGCGTTCTTGATATAGGCAATGCGCGTAAATCCATCACAGATAATCGTGGCATCATCCCCTTTAACCGTAATGTCTTTCATGCCGTCAAAATCCAGCACAGGTTCAGGGTAAGGAAAGTGGTAATTAAAAAGTGTCATGTGAGGATTAAAGCCAAACTCCCCTTCCATCAGCCGTTTTTGAAGCGTCTGCCCATCAGGACTTGTCAGAATATAGGTCCCGTGAGGAATCAAAAGCGTTGAGCCCGGGTTTTCTCTAAGAGCCTCAAAAGCCTGCTTAAATTGCTCGTTTGTATTGCCATGAAAATCTGTTAAAACATATTCCAAATCATATTCCACCTTAAAAAACATTTATATTTCAGGAATGATATCCAGTCTATATTTTTCTATCTGTTTGCGCTTGGGTTCTTTAATCCATTTTCCGCTTGTAAAATCAGGAATTGCAACCGGCAAACCACCCATCGCAATAGAATCTTCAGATAGTGAGCTGATGCTCATCCACGCAGCAGCATCATACACATCAATCGGGGGATCAACCTTTGCAGCCGCACTTTCAAAAAATGCGCGAAGCATCAAATAATCCATGCCATCATGACCAAATTTAACGCCTTCTTCAATATATTGCTTCCACAGAGGATGGTTATATTTTTCTGCGCACTCATAAATATTGCCCGGCGCTTTACCGTTAAACTCATCACCTGTATATTTTCCTTCGTTAATATCTAAGTAGAGGGAATGGTTATCCTCATGGTAACAACCTTGTGTGCCGCTGACAATCAAACCTCTGGAATAAACGCGAGGTAAGGTTGTATCCAGCGTCAAGGTAATGGTCTCGCCACCTGCACAGCGAATAATGGTTGTCACCACATCACCCTGTGCATATTGTATCTGAGCCAGAGGGTCATTTTCGCCCCGTTTTTTGGCGGCATATTCACGCAGGCTGGCAGCCTTCGAAGCAACAGAAACCAAGGATACCATGCGGTTGCCCCTATTCACCCGCAATAGCTTACAAATCGGTCCAAGCTGATGGGTGGGATAATTTTCACAGCAGCGCATGATATAGTTACGTAAGCGATAATGACGCTTTTCAGCTCCGTTAATCACCTCTTCACGCAGATCGTGATGGTAACCGCCCTCACAGTGAACAATTTCACCTAACAAACCCTGATCTAAAAGATTCAGGCACATCATTTCCATTTGTCCATAGCAACAATTTTCTAAAAGCATGCAGGGAACACCGGTTTCCTCACTAGTTCTGACTAACTTCCAGCAGTCTTCTAAAGCGTAAGCTCCGCCAACCTCCATGCCGACATATTTACCGGCACGCATCGCAGCCACAGCAATTTCAACATGAGCTTCCCAGGCTGTGCTGATGATAACGGCTTCAATGTCTTCAATTGCCAGAACTTCTTTATAATCCTTTGTTCCGATGGGAGTATTGCCCATATGTTCCTGAACATATTGTTGCATGTATTCAATTCTGTCTTCATATTCATCGCAAACAGCCACAACCTCAATATCATCCATTGCAACAATGTTGATAGAAAGACCTCTGCCGCGTCCACCCAAACCAATGATTCCGATTTTAAGCTTTCTCATAACGTTCTTTCCTTCCCTTATCGCTTCACTAATTTCATTCAAAAAAAGAAACGAGGCGGCTTTCTGCCGCCTCATAAGCACTCATTCGGTGTATGAACAAGTTACGATGTCCTTACGGCAGGTTAACAAATTTAGCTCTGTAAATCTTGCATTCGTGCGGTGCAAGTGTCGGCGTATAACACTCGGTTATAACACCCAAGTCTTCTCCTGTAAAAACATCTGTTAATGCAAGACCAATCTTTGCATACACGGGAAGC
>JAZOBC010000076.1:0-6158 GCA_045595795.1 Clostridia bacterium
CCCATTTACATAGAAGAACTATTTTTACATAACCCATTTATGGGTAGTCAGTAGCAGTTGCATGGCTGGCAGGCCAATACAAAAGCACACTTGTGTGCAGCCAGTAGTATTAGGGCTATGCCCGAAAATGAAAAACCCCCCCGTTATACGGGGGGATATTTATTATATGCTCCGCCTCCGTTGACAAGGGCGGATTTTTTCTGTATAATGAAAACAGAAGATAAAATATGAAAAAGTCCGCCTAAGGAGGAACCCTATGAAAAAGTTTTTGACCTTCTTTGCTTTATGTTTACTTCTGCTCGGCACAAAAGTCTACGCAGCCGAGGAGCAATATGTTGTAAAATTAAAGAATCAGGTGCAGCTTTTCAGTCTGTCCAGACCGCCCGCGGTGCAGTTGGTCAGCAAAAGCGAACTGCAAGATTACATGGCCGCCAACCTTGTGGAGCTCTATGCCCCCAATGTGCCGGTCAAGCTGTGTGCCACGGAAACTGATTGGAATTTAGAGCATATCAAATCTGCATTTCCCAACAAAATCGGATGCGATGGTAGCGGCGTAACCGTTGCCGTGATTGATTCCGGCGTGCAGGAGATTGGCGTTTTATCAAATAGAGTGCTGCCCGGTCGTTCTTACGCGCAGGTTATAACTGAAGACGGTTATACGGTTGACATCGGTGAAAACGTCACCGATAACTATGGGCATGGCACCTTTGTCAGCGGCATCATTGCCGCAACCGCCGAAAACGCTGACATTGTCCCGCTGAAAGCCTTTGAAGGCTCTGAAACCACACTGATTTGTGTGATACAGGCCATTTATGATGCTTGTGTTGTCTATGAGGCAGATGTCATTAACATGAGCTTTGCACTGGATTTTTCTTCAATTGATCCATCGGTTCAGGCAGATACCATTGCTTTTTTAGATAGTTTTGTTTCAAATGCTGAGGCCTCCGGTTCCATTGTGATAGCGGCAGTCGGTAACGAAAGTAGCGAGACAGTTCTTTATCCTGCAGGATGTGAGAAGGCAATCGGCGTGGGAGCTGTGACCCAAAACAACAGCGCCTGCACCTTTTCGCAGAAAAACGAAAGTGTGTATGTTGTGGCTCCGGGACAGGATGTAATCAGCACTGCCATCACCGGTTTTACAGATAATGATGGCACATCTTTTGCCGCACCGCACGTTTCCGGTCTGGCAGCTATTGCAAAATCCATGAAGCCGGACATGACTCCTGCCGAGTTTAAAACACTTCTGGCACAAACTGCTATCAACTTAGGTGATGACGACGGCTACGACACGACCTTTGGTCACGGCTTAATTGACTGCGAAGCCGTCACAAGAGCTATCATCGGCAATCAGGAAGTATATCTCTCCCCCATTCACCAAACAGCAACCGACACAGAGACCGTGATTTATAACAACACCGATGCGCCGATTACGGTTTGGTGCCTCTACGCTAACTATAATAATACATTTACGTCACTAAATGCCTCTCTGCCGGTTGAAACCACCATCGGTGCACGCGACGTTTTCTCTTTTAAAAACGACTATGATATTGGCATAGTGCGATATATGGTGCTAAAGAGCAAAACAACACTCCAGCCCTTAACCAAAGATAGAATTAGATAATACAAAAACGGCTGCGGTAACAAATGTTACCGCAGCCGTTTTTTATGTAAGCGATGCGCTTATGTTCACGCTTTGCCGTCGCAGCCTAAAACGTTAACAATTTTCTTCTTAACCAGATCCTTAATCGCTGCACGAGCCGGAGACAGATACTGTCTGGGATCGAAGTGAGCCGGATTTTCTGCCATGTACTTACGGATAGAACCGGTCATAGCCAGACGCAGGTCAGAGTCAATGTTAATTTTGCAAACTGCAGATTTTGCAGCTTCACGAAGCATATCTTCGGGGATACCGATTGCATCAGGCATGTTACCGCCGTTTGCGTTGATCATGTCAACATATTCGGGGATAACGCTGCTTGCACCGTGGAGAACGATGGGGAAGTTCGGCAAACGCTGTTCAACTTCTTTTAAAATATCAAAACGCAGCTGAGGCTTCTGACCGGGTTTGAATTTATAAGCACCATGGCTTGTACCAATGGCGATTGCCAAAGAGTCAACACCGGTACGGGTAACAAATTCTTCTACTTCAGAAGGACGGGTGTAAGATGCATCTTCATCAGAAACATTTACATCGTCTTCAATACCAGCCAGACGGCCGATCTCACCTTCAACAACAACGCCGCGAGCGTGTGCATATTCAACAACCTTTTTGGTCAGTTCGATGTTGTCTTCAAAAGAATGGTGAGAACCGTCAATCATAACGGAGGTAAAACCACCGTCAATACAAGATTTGCACAGTTCAAAGCTGTCACCATGGTCAAGATGCAGACAGATGGGCAGGTCGGTTTCAATCAAAGCAGCTTCAACCAACTTAACGAGGTAAGTGTGATTTGCATACTTTCTTGCGCCTGCGGAAACCTGCAGAATCAGAGGAGCGCTAACTTCTTTAGCAGCTTCAGTGATACCCTGAATGATTTCCATGTTGTTTACGTTAAAAGCACCGATTGCATAACCGCCATCGTATGCCTTCTGGAACATTTCCTTACTGGTTACTAATGCCATATCATTCAACTCCTTAATAATTTATCATTCTTATTGTACCAAAAGAAACCGCTAAAATCAATAGTTAAATTCAATAAAAGGACAATTTTTTCACAGCCTGTTTCAAGTAATTTTTCAAGAGATAAAATCTTCAGGCGAAAGAGATAAAACCAACCCAAGTGTAACAAAGCCCATAGCAGCACTGATTTCGGGAAACACGTCAGGCAACATGACCGGAAACTCCTGCGGCTCAAGTATTTTCCCCTTCAGTGTAACAATGCTGCGCTGCAAGCAATATTGAAAACACGTTTTCCCCGGCTCGTTCTTAAGGCTGGAGGCGGTAGCTGTTGCCAAAGAATTGAGCCCGTAAGTGATGACCAAGGATTTTGAATAAACAGGTGCCATGGTGGGCTCATCAGCGTTTAAGATCGTGACATAATCTGCCATACAGCCCGACGCACATTGCGGTTTTTCCATCAAAAAAACATCACATTGCTTCTGCACGTTTGGCGGCAAAATCAAATAGTCTCCGCCCTCCTCCTTTCGTCGTCTTAGGCAATGCAGTCCCCGCTTGGTTAAATTCTTTTGCAACAAAAGACTAATCGCTTCACCATATTCTGCAATTGAGACAGTGACCATGAAAACACTCCTAATAGCCATGGGCATTTTATCGTTATATTGCTATTGTAACTGAAAAAGCGACTTTTTATGCGATGGATGGCATATTCCGTTTGGCGGGTGAATACATTAAAACAAGAGAAGCTCAATGAAGGAGGAGCAGATGATGCAGATAGATTTTCAAAAAGAAGTGATAACCGTTAGTGAAATGCGTGCCAATCAATCCGCCACGCTACTAGTTGAGGGCGATGTGATTGTCCCCGACATCAAGCCGGATATCAAAGAAATTTTACTGACAGAAGCCAGCGCCGTTATCACCAATCAGAACTATGCAGAGGGCAAACTGCACGTGACCGGCACAGCATCGGTGAAAATTTTATACCTTCCCGATGCAGAACACGTGCAGCCTAAAAGCATTGACGCAAAGTTTGATTTTAAAGATACTTTAGAGTTTTCAGGAGACGAAAACTTAGAAATTAGTTGCCGAGCCGTTACGGAACACATTGAATTTTCACTGATTAACTCACGCAAATTGAATGTGAAAGTGGTTGTCTCAGTCAGTGCCAGAGGGTATCACAGGGATGAGATGACACTGCTTTCCGGTACCGCTGAGGATAGCCCTCTCAAAATCCGTACCAAACAAATCAGCGCCTATCAGGTGGTGGCTGATACCACCCGGGAACTTGCTATCGCTGATACCATTGAAATCCCTTCCGCCAAGCCCGATGCAGATGAGCTGATTAAGCTGGACGTAAAGGCTTTTAAAGGGGATTGTAAAATCATGTCCGGCAAAATTTTGTTAAAGGGTGCGTTGATGATTCATACGCTTTATGGCAGCAGCGACCCTGACGCCGCTATTGAATGCATGGAGCATGAGCTGCCTTTTAGCGAAGTCATTGACATAGAAGGCTTGAGCGAGGACTGTCTTTGCAACGTTGCCTACGAAGTCAAGGATGTATTTCATACCTTAAAGGACGATACAAACGGTGACCCACGCGTCATTTCGTTGGATGTGGTGCTAAGGGCAGACATCATTGCCTCTAAAACAAGAGAGATTGACGTGATTGATGACTGCTATACCACATTCGGTGTTGCCGACATCAAACGTGAACAACTCCGTCTGGATGAACTGTTGTGTGAGGGTGTCAGCCACGTTAGCATGAAGGAAATTCTGAGCATTCCGGAAACAATGCCTGCCGCCGGCGCGGTTTATAATCTGTCCTGCAAGCCCAAGGTAGGAGAAATTCAAATAATAGATGAAAAATTGCTCATCAAAGGCAAGCTGATTGTGTTTGTGCTGTATGGCTCCACAAATGGCGAAGCACCACTCTACAGCCTTGTAAACGAGTTTGATTTTGAGCACAGCATCCCCGCAGATGGTGCTGACGAAACAGCTTACTGCGAGTGCGGTGTCACCGACCAGAATGTGAGCTTCACCTTAAATGCCGCTTCTGAAATTGAACTGCGCTGTGTATTAGAGTTTTACACCCGTGCCATTAAGCCCACAGTATTACAGGTTATCAGTGGTGCGACAATTACGGAAGAGGATATTGACATTTTGCCGGAACGCGGACTCATAATCTATTTCGTGCAAAAAGGTGACACTCTGTGGGATATTGCCAAGCACTACCGAACCGATTATGAAAAAATTATGCAGCTGAATCAAATGGATAATAGCTTGATTCTACCGGGTCAGAAGCTTTTGATTCCCAGAAACTAAAATTTCTCCGCCGCCTGTATCAGTAAGAACACAGTCTGCATATGATATCATATAGAGAAAGCCTTATGCGCTTTTCCCTGATATGTGCTGCATTCGCCCATAAGCGCAGCATACAAAAATAGAATCATATGGGCAGAAAGGTATGGAGTTATATGAACGAAAAACTTCGCGGTTCATTTCCCGGCGGCTGCCACGATGCAAAGGATGCCGTCTGCATACATACCGATAAAATTTATGATTCCTGCAAGGATAAAGACTGCATTGAAGATGCAAGGGTTTATTTCACTGCTGCAGGGCAGGATATCATTGACAGAGCTGTTAACGTTAAATGCAGAAAGTCGGAAATTATTTGGGTGTTCACCGATGTAGAGCCGGTTCCTTTTAACCGCGGCTACTTCACGGTCGATTTGAAATTCTTTTTCAAAATCACCTTAGATGCCTTCACCGGCGTCGGCAAGCCCTGCAAGGTAGAGGGTCTTGCCAGCTTCGACAAAAAAGTGATTCTCTTTGGTTCGGAGGGTTCAGCCAAAATCTTCGAATCCCGCTATCGCTATGATAGCTTTGACGAACAACTTTGGCAGAAAACCAACATGCCCAAGGCAATCGTTGAAGTGGTTGATCCCTTGTGCTTAGCTGCCAAAGTGGTAGATATTAACGACAAACTTTGCTGCTGCGGTGACGAGCTTGACTTTTCACGAATTCCGCAGTGTGTTTGCAATGTGTTTGACGACACCTTGGTTTTAGGCGGCGAAAGAAAGCGTGTGTTCGTTTCCATTGGTCTGTTCTCCATTGTGAAAATCGAGCGCAGCGTGCAGCTGCTCATTCCGGCATATGACTTCTGTGTGCCACAAAAGGAATGCGTTGCCTCAAGCGATGACAGCCCCTGCGATTTATTTGAACAGATTGAATTCCCCTTCGACGAATTTTTCCCACCGGAAAAAGACGATTGCAAGGTTGACAGTCTTTCTGATCTGCGCCGTGGCTGCTGTAACTGAAAATGAATCAAAAAAACATGAACCGACAGACATGAAAGAAGCCATCCGAATGCATATGCATTCGGGTCGCTTCTTGTAATACTAATGTCAGTTACTCCCAAGTGTGAGTTGAACCCCTAAATTGTTAATCTGATTAGCTATATTGTTGCATAAATTCCATAAAATATCATCTATTTCATCATATGATTCTTGCAAATTCTTAATCATATCCTTCGAAGACAGAA
>JAZOBC010000077.1:0-46654 GCA_045595795.1 Clostridia bacterium
CGATGTGATTAAAGAGGGTGCTGTGGTTATTGACGTTGGTATGAACCGTCTGGCGGATAAAAAATTGGTTGGCGATGTGGAGTTTGAAAGCGCTGCAAAAAAAGCTTCCGCCATTACCCCTGTACCCGGCGGGGTGGGTCCCATGACCATTGCTATGCTGATGAAAAACACCGTAAAAGCAGCTTTGGTGCATAGCGAGAATAAATAAATAAAAAAATTAAAAAAACACTTGCATTTATAAAAGAAATCTGCTATAATATTTTGTGCTGGCTTGTTTGTGCAGAAGTTGCCAAGAGTTCAGCGCATGACAAAGTAAAAAATTTGCCGTATATTTTAATTGTTTTTTGAACATATGGGAGGTGTACGATCAATGGCAAAATGTGAAGTTTGCGGAAAAGGCCTGGTTTTTGGTATTAAGGTCAGCCATTCCCACAGAAGAACAAACAGAACCTGGAAGCCCAACTTGAGAAAGGTTAAGGCGATGGTTAACGGAACACCGAAGACCATCAGTGTTTGCTCCAGATGCCTTCGTTCCAACAAGGTAACGAGAGCGGTCTAATGAAGAATGCATAAAAGGATACCGTGAGGTATCCTTTTTGTATATCTAACGATCATTATTTCAAATAAAAAGGCTATATCACAATGAATTCATTGTGGTATAGCCTTGTTTTCGTTATAGCAAAAGTTCAGCCAGTTCGCTGACACTGTCTGCCAGGTAATCTGCACCTGCGCCTTTAAGCTCTTGCAGACTGCCATAGCCATATAAAACACCGATGGTTTTCAGCCCAAGCTCGTGGCCGGCGGTCATATCAAAACAGCGGTCACCGACCATGACGGCATTTTCCGGCTTTATGTTGTTTTCTTTTAAAACATAGTCAATCACATCTGGCTTTTCGACACGTTCGCCGGAAAGCAAGCTGCCCCCCACAAAATCAACAAAGGCATCTAACTGAAAATGCTCTAAAATTCGTTTGGCATAAACGGTTGGTTTAGAGGTTGCCAAAAACAGCCTTTTGTTTTCTTGTTTTAACTGTGATAGTAGCTGGGGAATGCCCTCGTAGACCTGGTTTTCAAAAATGCCCGTTTCGGCAAAATATTCCCGATATTTTGCCAGTGCCGTTTCAGCATCAGCTTCGCTAAAGCCATAAAATTTGCGAAAGGATTCTTTCAGTGGCGGACCGATAAATGGGGTCAGACTTTCTAAGGAATCCACGCTTATGTTGAAATGTGCCAGGGCGTAGCGAACTGATTTTGTGATACCAAGCATGGGGTCTGTGAGTGTTCCGTCTAAATCAAACAATATGTCCGTATTCTTCAGCAAGGCTATTTTCCTCCCTGTCTTTTCCTTCGTTTTCGCCGATTTCCAAACGGTTAATGGAAACCTCATAGGCGGTTTTGGTAACGGATTCTGTTTCACTAATTTTTTTCTGATAATCTCTGGATTGCATTCTGCCCCAGATTTTAACATTGCATCCCACATCTAAGTGCTTGACGAATCGGGCGTTTCTGCCCCAGGCGATGCAGGGTATGTAATCAGATTTATTAAAGGCACGGTTTACGGCCAGCAGAATGTCGGCAATTTCTCTGCCAAAGGGGGTAACACGATAGATAATGGGCTTGCAGATAAAGCCGTTTAAATAAATTTCGTTTCGAGGATCTTCCTCGTCATCTACAAGGGTCACATCCTTGGCAAACAAGGTCAGAATCAATTTGTTTCCCTGACCAGTGTAGTTATTATAGGAGCGAAACTGACCAAAAATTTTCAGTTTTACACCCATATCAACGCTGATTTCAGTCAGCATTTTTTCTGAAATGGTTACGCAAATCATATCGCTGTTTTCGCTTAAACGCTCTGAACGAAGCATAAAGCGGTAGAAGCGTTCGCCGTGAACATCATGGCTATAGGTTAAATAGCCGCACACAATGCCGATGACGCAGGCTTCGTTATCCTCTATGCAGTTTAACATACCGTATGTCTCCCTTCGTGAGTGATACCGGCTTTTGTGCCGTTTTTAATGGGGTATACGGTATATTCTATTATCAGCGGAAAACTTTTATGACGATTTTGTATTATTTTTCAGTACTAACTAAGTGTTCACAAATTTTGTTCACGTCACCGGCACCTAAGGTGATGATAAAATCCCCGGGCTGTGCCCATTCTTTCAGCATGGCCTCAGCTTGCTCAAAGTTTTCGGCATAGGTTGCGTTATGGGAGATAGCATCAATTTCACTTGCCAGTTCTTTTGACGAAATCAGACCGTTATCCTTTTCTCTTGCGGCATAAATATCCGTTACAATCACGGCATCGCAATGGGTAAAAGCGGCAGCAAATTCGTTACGCAGTTTAAAAGCGCGGGTGTAGGTATGGGGCTGGAAAACACACCAAACCTTGCCGGAGGTAGCAGATTTTGCTGTAGAAAGGGTGGTTTTGATTTCTGTTGGGTGGTGGGCATAGTCATCAATGACCTTTGCACCATTATAAAAACCACGGAGCTCAAAGCGGCGGCGTGTTCCTCCAAAGCCGTCGAGCCCTTTTTGAATTTGGGCAGGGGAAATGCCTAACAAATCGGCCGTGGCAATGACGGATAGTGCATTTTTCACGTTGTGTGTGCCGGGAACGGATAAAACAGCATCCATCATGAAAATACCGTTTTTCAGAACGGTAAAGCTTGCGCAGCCGTTTTCAGCATAGGCAATATTCTTTGCAAAAAATGAAGCTTCGGGATTTTCTGTCGAGAAAGTTATCACCTTGCAGGAAAGATTCCCTGTTGCCTTTAGCGCATTGAGGTCATCGCCATTTACAATCACAGCACCATCGGCAGGGGTTTTTTCTGCAAAGGCACGGAAGCAGGCGATGATATCATGAATGTCTTTAAAATAATCCAAATGGTCTTCTTCCACGTTGAGAATCAAGCTGATTTTTGGGAAAAATTTTAAAAAGCTACCACAATATTCACAGGCCTCAGTTACTAAATAATTCTGTGAGCCGATTCGCATGTTGCTGGCGATAGAAGGCAAAATGCCGCCCACTAAAATGGTGGGGTCAAGCTCTGCGGCTAACAGAACCTCAGACAGCATGGATGTGGTGGTGGTTTTCCCGTGAGTACCGCTGACGGCAATGGGCATTTCATATCGTTTCATAATCGCTCCCAACAGCACAGCACGCTCCACCACAGGAGCACCGCAGGCCCTTGCGGCAATCAACTCGGGATTATCCTCACTAATAGCAGCAGTATAGACCACGGCAGCAGGATTCACAATATTTTTGCCGCTATGACCAATGACAACGTTGATGCCTTGATGAATTAGATTCTGAACGGCTTCGCTGTCTTTAAAATCAGAGCCGGTTACATGAAATCCGTCTGTTTTTAAAATCACAGCCAAAGCACTCATGCTGATGCCACCGATGCCAATCATATGAATGGGTTTTTGTTTATCTAAAATTTCTAAGTTGAACTGTTCCATGTCAGTCACTCCGTTTGCAATTTATGGGGGAGTCTCCATGCTGAGCATGGAAAATTCTCTCTTTTTATTATATTACATCTTTAAAAAAAATAAAAGCCTTTTTTTGAAAATATGTATATTTCTGCCGCTTTCACAGAAAATAGAAGCAAGAATGCAGACAAAGGAGTTTGACAAATGCAGATAACAGATATCAGAATCAGAAAAATTAATTTGGATTCAAAGATGAAAGCCGTGGTCTCCGTAACCTTTGACAATGCCTTAGTGATTCACGATATTAAGGTGATTGAGGGGGCAGATAAGCTTTTTATTGCCATGCCCAGTCGTAAAACCCCCGAGGGAGAATATAAAGATATTGCTCATCCGATTAACATGGACATGCGCGATTCATTAGAAAAGGGAATTTTGGAAAAATATCAGTCTGCCTTAATCGCAGAAGGTGAGGAGAGCGAGTAAAAGGGTTGTATGATTTGAGGTGCTACCATGATATTAAAGGAAAATATATCTGAAAATAAGAAAATTTTAGATGAAATTTTACCCATTAACAAAAGTCAGGATTTGCTGTTTCGAGAGTTTAGCTTTGGCGGTCGCCTTGGCATGCTCTATTACTTGGACGGGTTTTTAAATGATGTATGTATGGAACGCATGGTTGACCGCATGCTGCAAATTACGCCGGAGGCAATGGCAGAGACAAAGGATTTGCAGGACTTTGTGCGTCGGTTTGTTACTTACACAGAGGTTGATATTTACACGAAAACCGATGATGTGGTTTTACAGCTCTTGTCCGGTAAAAGTGTTTTCTTGGTTGACGGTATGGCCGGTGCGATTGTACTGGACTTACGTGAATATCCTGCCAGAAGTGTGGGAGAGCCTGAAAAGGAACGGGTGCTGCGCGGTTCTCGCGACGGATTTGTGGAAACCATCATTTGGAACACAGCACTGATACGCAGGAGAATTCGTGATCCTAAGCTGATTGTGGAACTGATTCATGTGGGAACACGCTCTCAGACCGATGTAGCCATTGTATATATGGAAGACATGGTGAATCAGGAGGAACTGAGCATCATTCGCAAGAAAATAAACGGCATCAAGGTGCAATCCCTAACCATGAATATGGAGAGTTTGGCAGAATGCATGGTGAAAAGGCGGTGGTACAATCCCTTTCCCAAGGTGCGATATACAGAGCGTCCAGATGCAGCAGCTGCTGCTATTTTAGAAGGTAACATCATTGTTTTGGTGGATAACGCACCCCAGGCCATGGTGATGCCCACTTCAATCTTCAGCTTTATGGAAGAACCGAATGACTATTATTATCCGCCCCTAATTGGCAGTTATATTCGCCTGGTTCGTAATCTTGTTTTTGTGGTCACGCTGATTTTGTCGCCACTGTGGTATTTGGCGGTGGAAAACATTGACCGACTGCCACCCGCATTATCTTTCTTAAACATCTCCGAGCCGGCCAATGTGCCTGTCATTCTACAATTATTATTGCTTGAAGGTGCTATTGATGTTTTGCGGCTTGCTTCGGTGAACACGCCCAATATGTTGGGGAACTCTCTCAGTATCATTGGCGCTTTGCTGTTGGGGGATTTTGCAGTGAAATCCGGCTGGATGGTGCCGGACACCATTTTGTATATGTCTTTTATTGCCATTGCCAGCTTTACCCAGCCAAGCATTGAACTTGGTTATGCCTTTAAATTTATGCGCATCATTTTATTGCTGCTGACCTATTTCTTTAATGTTTGGGGTTTTATTGGCGGATTGGTTCTCACGGTTGTTTTAGTGGCAAGCAACAAGACGGTGACGGGAAAAGGGTATTTATATCCTTTGGTTCCGTTTAATTGGAAGGCGCTGAAGGCGCACCTGTATCGCCATAAGTTAAAGACGGAATAAAAAAAGCTGTAGCTAACGCTACAGCTTTTTTGTGTGGTTATTTTTTATGTCTTAAAATCAGTTTTTCTAAGTGGGAAAAATCGCTGTTGCGAATCATATCAGCCGTAATCGTAACCGATGCACCGCAATGGCAGCATTCCAGCACCAAATCGTCTTCCCGCACTTCTACATCAATCATGTTGGAGCCACATTCGCAGTAGAGACTTTCGTTGTCGGAGAGTTCCTGAATTTTATCCAGCGCCTTTAGCATAGTGACGCCGTTTTTGCCGGTGTGCTCTAAGCCACAGGCAGAAATCACCTCTTCAATATAGCGCTCGTTGCGAATCACGGCACTTTGAACAGCCTCGTTTCTGCCAACAAAAACCAATCCCACCATCACGTTGGGGCAGGTAAATTCAACACAATCTTTTTTTGCCAAAGTCTGAAAGGGTAGTGAAAACTTGTGGGTTTCGTCACAGACTAAACATTCTGTCGTGATGATGAAATTGTTTTTATTTTCCGGCATAATCACCAGAGCCGATTGACCGCAGCCGCATTGCACACTAACACCCTTGGTGCCGGAAAGTTCAAACATAGAGAAGTTACCAAAGGTCATTTCTCCGCAGCTTGGACAACGATACGCAGCCGTTCTGTCAAAATTAATAATCATGTTGTTTCCTCACTCATATTGCCTCACTCCGAGAGGCAGGTTAATTCTCAATCTATTTAATCATACTACAAAATCAGGATCTTGTAAAGAAGAATTTAGCGATTTTCCATTTTTTCATATGGAACACGGTCTTTTACAGCATGATAAGCAGGTCGAATGATTTTTCCGGCGTTGTTAATTTCCTCTAAACGATGAGCACTCCAGCCCACAATTCTGGCAACGGCAAAAAGGGGCGTGAACAGCTCGGGGGGCAGATTCAGCATTCTGTAAACAAAACCGGAATAAAAGTCTACATTGGCGCTGACGCCTTTGTAGATTTTACGTACTTGTGCAATTACGTCCGGTGCTAAGTTTTCTACTTTTTCATAGAGCTTAAACTCCTCAGTCAGACCCTTTTCCTCGGCTAACTTTTCAGCATAGCGTTTTAAGATGGTGGCACGAGGGTCGGATAAGCTGTAAACGGCATGTCCCATGCCGTAAATCAGGCCGGAACGGTCGAAGGCTTCCTTATTTAGCAGTTTAGAAAGATATGTGCGGATTTCGTCGTCATTCTGCCAGTTTTTCACGTTTTCTTTTATATCGTCAAACATCCTGACCACTTTCACGTTGGCACCGCCGTGTCTGGGGCCTTTTAATGAGCCAAGAGAGGCCGCCACAGAGGAATAGGTATCAGTACCGGAGGAGGTGACAACATGGGTAGTGAACGATGAATTGTTGCCGCCACCGTGCTCAGCGTGCAGCACCAGCGAAAGGTCAAGCAGGCGTGCTTCCAATTCAGTATAAACGCCGTCTTTTCGCAGCATACGTAGCAGATTTTCGGCTACAGAGAGACCTTTTTTGGGCACGCGAATAACCAAACTTTTTTTGCGATAATAATGAGAAAAGGCACGGTAGCTATAAACCGCCAGGGGTGCAAATTGTGCGATGAGACGCAAGGACTGGAACACCACGTTTTCCATAGATGTGTCATCAGCTTTGGGGTCGTAGGAATAAAGAGTTAAAACGCCTCGAGCTAAAGAGTTCATCATATCGGGACTAGGGGTGTTCATAATGGTATTACGAACGAATTCCTCAGGCAGCGGCGTTAAGTCGTTCATCAGGTCGCAAAACTCATGATATTGCTTTTGTGTGGGTAGTGTGCCAAACAGAAGCAGGTAACAAACCTCTTCAAAACCATAGCGGTTTTCACTGATAAAACCATTGACGATATCTTCAATATTAATGCCGCGATAATATAATTCACCCCGGCAGGGGACTTTTTCGCCATTTATAATTTGATGGGAACAAACTTCAGAAATTTCAGTCAGGCCGGCTAACACGCCGTTGCCGTTAATATCGCGAAGTCCGCGTTTTACGTCCAGTTTCCCATATAAAGCGGGGTCTATGGTATTGCAAGCACGAGCCATATCAGCATAGGTATTAATCTTTTTTGTATAGTCATTCATATGAGTAGCCTCACTTTCTGTTGTTCCTTTTCTTTTATTTTACCAAAAATATGTTACAAAATCAATCTTGTGTCGGATTATTCACGAAATATACACAAATGCATGACTTGACAGTGGCGCATGGCTTCGTGTATAATAAAGCGGTGAAAACCGGAAAGGATGAGGCATTTTGTATTATTTGTTTGATATGGATGGTGTGCTGGTGCGCTCTGAGCCTGTCACCAGCAGAGCGGCTATTGAAGTTTTAAAAACCTATGGGGTATCGGCTAAGCGCGAGGATTTTGCTCCCTTTGTGGGTACGGGCGAAGCGAGATTTATCGGCGGTGTGGCAGAGACTTATGGATTAACCTATGAGCCCGTTATGAAAGATAAGTTATATGAGAATTATTTGAAATTTGTTAAAACGGATTTAGAGCCATATGCGGGTGGACGGGAAACACTGGCTAAACTCAAGGAAAGAGGAGAAAAAATTGCTCTTTCTTCCAGTGCGGATATGATTAAAATTAAGGCCAATATGGAGGTGGCAGGGATTCCCCTTTCGTGGTTCAATGTGGTGACTTGCGGAGAGGATGCCAAACGCAAAAAACCATTTCCTGACATTTTTCTGGCAACGGCAGAAAAATTGGGTGCCCAGCCGAAGGATTGTCTTGTGATAGAAGATGCGCTATCGGGCATACAAGCGGCAAAAGCTGCCGGCATGCACTGTGTGGCAATTACCAGTTATTTTAGCCGCGAGCAGCTCATGGCAGAAAAGCCTGACGGCGTGATTGATGAGCTGACGGAGATTTTAAGCTTTACGCTATAATATAATAAAGAAAGAATTGAATAAGAAAAAAAGAAGCTGTCTCAATTTGAGACAGCTTCTTTTGAAATCAATTAATATTTGGATCTTTCCTGGTAGTGTGTATGCAGCAGCTTGTGTGACTTATGACCACAGGGTTCGCCCAGATATTCTTCATACAGTTTCTTGATGTAAGGATTATCGTGAGATTTTCTGTAGGTTGAAGCCTTATCTTCTGCATACAGAGCCTTAGCACGTTCTGCCTTTAAGTCAATGCTTGCAGCAAGCTTTGCAGGCTGAATGGGCTGACCGCCACCTGTTACACAACCGCCGGGGCAAGCCATGATTTCGATGAAGTGGTAATCAGCTTTTCCATCACGAATGTCATTCAGCAGTTTTCTTGCATTACCCAAGCCGTGAGCAATGGCAACCTTAACGTCTAAATCACCGATTTTAACGGATGCTTCTTTGATACCTTCAGTACCTCTGACAGCTGTATAATCAATGTTTTCTAAGGACTGGCCGGTGAGAACATCTGCAACAGTACGCAGAGCAGCCTCCATAACACCACCGGTTGCACCAAAGATAACGCCGGCGCCGGTTGCTTCATCACCGAAGGGAGAATCAAACACAGCGTCTTCCAGTTCAGCAAACTGAATGCCGGCTTCTTTAATCATTTTAGCTAATTCGCGAGTGGTGATAACAGCATCAACATCGGGATAACCGGTGCCGGAGAGTTCATCACGCTGACTTTCGAACTTCTTAGCAGTACAGGGCATAACGGATACAACATAGATATCTTTCGGGTCAATACCTGCTTTTTCAGCGTAGTAAGACTTTAAGATAGCACCATACATCTCGTGAGGAGATTTTGCTGAGGACAGATTATCTAAAAAGTCGGGGAAGTTGTGTTCACAGAACTTAACCCAGCCGGGGCTGCAGGATGTGATTAAGGGAAGTTTTCCACCGTTTTTGATGCGGTTTAATAACTCTGTGCCTTCTTCCATAATGGTCAGGTCAGCAGCAAAGTCAGTATCAAATACTTTGTCAAAGCCTAACATTTTCAGCGCGGCAGCCATCTTACCGGTTACCGGTGTGCCGATGGGCATACCAAATTCTTCGCCCAGTGCAGCTCTAACAGCAGGAGCAGTCTGAACAACAACGTGCTTGGTTTCGTCAGCCAGCGCGTTCCAAACGGGAGTCAGACCGTCTTTTTCGTAGAGGGCACCAACAGGGCAGATTGCGATACACTGACCGCACATTGAACAGTCAGTTTCGTTTAAGGATTTGTCAAAGGAGCAACCAATCTTGGTGTTAAAACCTCTTTCAGTTGCATCAATAACGCCAACAGTCTGAATCTTTTTGCAGACAGCTACGCAACGACGGCACAGAATACATTTGCTGTTGTCACGAACAATTGAGGGAGAGAAGTCGTCGATGGTTGAAGGGGTCTTATCTCCTTCATAGGGGATGTCTGTTACGTTCAATTCGTCAGCCAGCTTCTGCAGTTCGCAGTTTCTGTTACGTACGCAGGTCAGACAGTTTCTGTTGTGGTTAGAAAGCATCAGCTCTAAAACAGCTTTTCTTGCTTTTCTCACACGTGCGGTGTTGGTGAACACCTCCATGCCTTCGTTAACAGGGTATACACAAGCGGTAACCAGTGCACGAGCACCTTTTACCTCAACCAGACACATTCTGCATGCGCCGATTTCGTTAATATCTTTTAAATAGCAAAGCGTGGGAATATCAATACCGGCCTGGCGTGCTGCCTGCAGGATGGTGTAATCCTGGGGTACTGAAATGCTTTTGCCGTTAATCGTAAGAGTAACCATTTCCATTGTAAAACCTTCCTCCTTTCGTTATTGAACCACGATTGCGCCAAATTTACACTTTTCAACGCAAGCGCCGCACTTGATACATTTAGCGGGATCGATGGTGAAGGGGCTCTTAACCTCGCCGCTGATTGCACCAACGGGACACTGTCTTGCACAGAGGCTGCAGCCTTTACATTTGTCTGCAACAATCACGTAGCTTAAGAGAGCCTTACATACGCCGGCAGGACATTTCTTGTCAATAACGTGAGCTTCATATTCGTCTCTGAAGTAACGCAGTGTAGACAGAACCGGGTTCGGAGCCGTCTGACCCAGACCGCAGAGAGCAGATTCTTTAATGTTATAAGCCAAAGCTTCCAACTTGTCAAGGTCTTCAAGAGTTCCTTTACCCTGTGTAATCTTTTCTAAGATTTCCAACATACGCTTGGTACCGATACGGCAGGGAGTACACTTACCGCAGGATTCGTCAACGGTGAATTCTAAGAAGAACTTAGCAATGTCAACCATACAGTTGTCTTCATCCATAACGATCAAACCGCCAGAACCCATCATGGAGCCAATCTGAATCAAAGAGTCATAATCAATGGGCACGTCCATCAAAGAAGCAGGAATACATCCGCCGGAAGGACCACCGGTTTGAGCAGCTTTAAATTTCTTGCCGATAGGAATACCGCCACCGATTTCTTCAACGATTTCACGCAGGGTTGTACCCATGGGAACTTCAACCAGACCGGTGTTGTTGATTTTACCGCCCAGTGCAAAGACCTTAGTACCCTTGCTCTTTTCGGTTCCGATAGAGGTAAACCAATCAGCACCGTTTAAGATAATTTGGGGGATGTTTGCATAGGTTTCAACGTTGTTTAAGAGGGTCGGTTTTTCCCAAAGTCCCTTAACAGCCGGGAACGGCGGACGGGGTCTTGGCTCACCGCGCATACCTTCGATGGAGGTCATCAATGCGGTTTCTTCACCGCAAACGAATGCGCCGGCACCTAAGCGGATTTCCAAATCAAAGTTAAAGTCTGTGCCAAAAATGCCGTTACCCAGCAGACCGTATTCACGAGCCTGGTCAATGGCAATCTGCAGACGTTTAACAGCGATGGGGTATTCAGCACGGATGTAAATATAACCCTGTTCTGCATTGATCGCATAAGCAGCGATTGCCATTGCTTCAATGACAGCATGAGGGTCACCTTCCAAAACGGAACGATCCATGAATGCGCCCGGGTCACCTTCGTCAGCGTTACAGCAAACATATTTGCCAATTACGTTGGGGGATTTAGCAGCCAGCATCCATTTGATACCGGTGGGGAAACCACCGCCGCCACGGCCACGCAGACCGGAGGCTTTGATTTCTTCGATAACATCTTCAGGTTTCATTTCGGTTAAGACCTTACCTAAAGCCTTGTAACCATCTAAAGCAATGTATTCATCAATGTTTTCGGGATTGATAACACCGCAGTTACGCAGTGCGATACGCATTTGCTTTTTGTAGAAATTAGTTTCATTCAAAGATTTAACAGAATCTTCCTGAACAGTTTCATCATATAAAAGACGGGTTACGATACGGCCCTTGAGCAGATGCTCAGTAACGATTTCTGCGACATCTTCGGGCTGAACGGTGCTATAGAATGCACCTTCGGGGTAAACAATAACAATGGGACCCAATGCGCAAAGACCAAAGCAACCGGTCTGAATAACCTTTACTTCTTTTTCAAGGCCATTTGCTGCAAGTTGGGTTTCGAATTCTTTAATAATTTTCTGGCTGCCGGAGGATGTACAACCTGTACCGCCGCAGACCAGAACAGTCGATCTTGCAAAATCCATGATCCGTTATCCTCCTTTACTGTTGTGCTGCGCCAATGGTATATTCTGTGCAAACACGGCCGTTGACAATGTGTTCACTAACAACCTTGATTGCTTTTTCAGCATCCATTTTTACGTAGGTTACCTTTTCCTGACCGGGAACCAAAACTTCAACGATAGGTTCTAAACGGCACATGCCAATGCAACCGGTCTGAGTTACGGTTACATGAGCCAGGTTACGTTTGCCAACTTCTTCAACCAAAGCAGAAAGTACGGGACGTGCACCGGCAGCAATACCGCAGGTAGCCATGCCGACAACAATGCGGGTTGTCTGATCTTCATTTTCTTTACGCATGCCAACCTGATTTTTCATTTTGTTTTTTATTGCCTCAAGTTCAGCTAAACTTTTCATACTAAAGCTCCATTCCCACTGCGGTTTCGCAGTGTTATTTATTTTATCGCACAAAGTGTGCAGGGTGATTACATAACGGTTTAAGATACCTGTAACGAAGCAAGTCCTTCAGTTATGTAGTCCGTCAGCCACAGAATGATTTCCGGACTGCCCAGTTCAACATCACCCAAAATTTGTCTGATTTCACGGGTATCCAACAGAAATTCCTGCTTGTCAACACTGTGACGATATAAGAAATCAATGTTAGGATTACCGGAAAGAACGGTGACAATGGTTTCTGCCATATCTCCCAGGGGTTGACGGTCAATGTGGTTATAGGTGAAGGTGGCACAGACCGTAGTGCCTTTTCCTTTTTGTGAGGTGATGGAAAAGCTGCCATCGGTAGCTTCTGCCGCTGCCTTAAAAAGGGAAAGTCCCATGCCCACCTTACGGGTGGTGCGGGTGGTTTTGAACGGGTCTGTAACAGTTTTTAGAAAATCCTCATCCATGCCGCAACCGTCATCTGTAATTTCAACAGAAAGGATATTTTCTTTTTTGTTTTCGCAAATCGTGACGCCAATTAAGGAGGCGCCGGCTTTTACGGAATTGTTGATTACATCTAAGATGTGGAGAGATATCTCAAGCATATGTCACACTCATTCAGCATATTTTGCCAAGATTTTATCAACGTCATCAACGGTCAGTTTACCGTAAACATCTTCATTTACAGTTAAAACGGGAGCCAGACCGCAAGCGCCGATACAGCGGGTTGCTTCGATGGAGAACTTACCGTCAGCGGTGCATTCTCCTTCAACAATACCCAGTCTTTCCTTCAGCTTGTTTAAAATATCACCGGAGCCTTTAACGTAGCAAGCTGTACCCAGGCAGACACCAATGTGATATTTGCCTTTGGGCTCTGTGGTGAATTGGGTGTAAAAGGTTACGACGCCATAAATCTCTGCCATGGTAACATCCAGATTTTTGGAAATTATGGTCTGGACCTCAATGGGGAGATAGCCGTAAATACTTTGTGCTTCGTGCAGCACGGGAATCAGCGCGCCGTCTGATCCTTTGTAGCGATTGATGACTTCCATCAGTTTCGCTTCTTGCTCCTTGGTGCCATTAAAGGCAACCGATTGCTTTTCGTTCAACAAAAATTACCCCCTTGTAATTATTTGTGCGACACAGAATAGCGCCGCGTTGTTTATAGAAAATAGGTGGAACGAAGACACTTTGTTAATATATTAACAAACGTACCTCCAGAACCTTATTAATTATACCATTAAGATAGGAAAAAGTCCAGTAATATTCACATAAAAATACAAAAAAATTATTTTTTTGGCGGTTTTTCATAAAAAAAGAGACATTTTCTGCTTGATAATAAATAAAATTTCAAAGTTCAGTAAATTAGGCTTTTCAACATAGGAATTATGTGGTATAATATAAATAAGAAATAGGGATATTTGCTTGTCCTTTATTTTAACTATATGCGACAGAAATCGGATTATGATGGACAGGGGTGAGGTTTTGCTCGGAATTATCAATCTAAACAAGCCGATGGGCAAAACATCACATGATATGGTGGGAGTGATGCGGCGGATTTTAGGCACGCGGCGCATCGGCCATGCCGGAACTTTAGATCCTTGTGCATCCGGTGTTTTGCCGATTTTGGTAGGTAAGGCTACCGGTCTGTCGGATTTATTAACAGAAAAAACCAAAACATATATTGCCACAGTGAAGCTGGGCATTGAAACAGATACATATGACACCACCGGCACTGTTACGCAAACGAGTGATGTGCGTCCAACTCCTGAGGTGATTATAGAAACGGCAAAGCAGTTTTGTGGGAAATTGCAACAACTGCCTCCTATGTATTCCGCCATCAAAATGAACGGAAAAAAGCTTTATGAGTTGGCGCGACAAGGCGTGACGGTAGAGCGCAAACCCAGAGAGGTGGAAATTTATCGGCTGAACTGCTTTGATTTTACAGAAGATGGCTTTAAAATGGAGGTTGAGTGTTCCAAAGGGACCTACATTCGTTCGTTGTGCTATGATTTGGGGCGTGCTCTTGGTACCTGCGCCTGCATGGATCAACTGACCAGAACACAAAGTGGGCCATTTTTGCTGGACTCCTCTTGCAGTGTTGAAGATGTGGAACAAGCAGTGCTTGCAGGTAATCTTGAGGCGGTTTTGTTACCGCCGGAGGTTGTTTTATCGGATCATCCTGCGGTTAGGGTGCCCAAGGAGGCAGTGCCGAAAATCAAAAACGGACTCAGAATGCGTCCGGAGCAGCTGGGTATTCGTGATGCAAACTTAGGAGATTTTTTCAGACTTTATGATGAAAGTGAACTACTTTGTCTTTCGCAGGTTGTGGCAGATGGTAAAGCACTTGTGCTTGCTATTGTAAAAACTTTTTTTGATTAGTTGTTATTTTCGGTCATATAGACCGAAATCACCATATCAATGAAATAAAGGGAGGTCATTCAAATGAACACGGTTTGGTATGATTACAGCAAGATTGAGGCCCGTAACGGAACGGCTATTGCATTGGGCAATTTCGACGGACTTCACCAGGGACACATGAAGCTCTTATCTATGCTCATGGACGTGTCACAAGACAACGGGCTCCACTCTGTGGTGTATACGTTTGACACGCACCCCATCAATGCGCTGAAAGGTGAAAACACTTTGAAGCTGATTGCGGATAATGAGTATAAACAAGAACTGCTTTCTTCTTGTGGCTTAGACACGTTGTTTTTTGAAAAATTTGACGCAGTGCGTGATCTTTCTCCCGAGGATTTTGTGCGGGATATTTTGGTGGGCAAACTGAATATGAAGGTTGCTGTTGTGGGCTTGCATAACCACTATGGCAAGGATTCAAAAGGCGATGTGAAGTTACTCAGAGAGTTAGGACAAAAGTATGGCTTTCTGGTATACATGATCAAGCCTTTATATTTTGGCGATTTTCTGTGCTCCAGCACAAAAATTCGCGCCTTGATTGAAAATGGTGAGGTTGAAAAAGCGTCTGAACTCTTGGGCAGACCGTTTAAAATAAAGAACACTGTGGTGAAGGATAAAATGCTCGGCAGAACCTTGGGATATCCCACTGCTAACATGATTCCGGCATCGAATCAGCTGGTTCCAAAGTTTGGTGTTTATGGCACCACGACCTACGTGGATGGGGTGGCGTATAAATCCATTACCAATGTGGGTGACAGCCCAACGGTAGGGGATGGAGCAGTTCGTTTTGAGACCTATATCATCGGTTTTGACGGCGATGTTTACAACGAAAAATTAGAAGTTGAATTCTTATACAGAATCCGCGACCTTTGTGCATTCCAGAATTTAGATGAATTAAAGGCACAGCTTGAAGCGGATGAAAAAGCCCGTTTGGCTTAAAAATTTTGTATTTTGTCGGCTCCTGTTTTTACAGGGGCCGATTTTTTTGTTTGAATTCATGAAAGAAATTGACAAAACGGAGGAAAAATGATATAATATTTCTTGATTTTTCTTTTGAAAAAGTTCATATTGATTTCATAATATATTCACATTTGTGCGATACAATGTTAGATATTGGCAGAGGTACTTACGAAAGCGAAAGGAAGCAGCTTGCATGAATATAAAGAAGTTTTTTACATCAATGCTTATAACAATTTTGGTTGTGGTTGCATTAGTCGGCGGCCTCAAGGTGGCTGAGTTTATGTTTCACACCAACTTATCCCAGCAAATTGCGCAGCTGTTAGATAAAGCAAAAGGTGATCAGGTAAACATTTTGTTGTTGGGCTTAGATCAAGATAAAATCCGTGCCGATGTCATTATGGTTGTTTCACTCGATCCGGATAAAAAAGAGGTGGACGTTTTATCCATCCCCCGAGATACGCGCGTGCAATATGCATCAGGCAGATATGATAAAATCAATCATTCCATGGGATATAAAAATCCCGAGGAAACCATCATTTCTCTCGTGAAACAGATTACGGGTATGCCCATTCACTATTACTGTGAAGTGGACTTTCAGGGATTCCGTGATGTGATTGATGTTTTGGGTGGTGTGGAATTCGATGTGCCGGTGGACATGCATTATGAAGATCCGGTGCAGAACTTATATATTCATGTGGACAAGGGTTTTCAGCTGTTAGACGGGAAAAAGGCAGAGGGCGTTGTGCGTTTCCGCAATACCTATGCAAACGGAGACCATGACAGAATTCCCGTACAGCAGAACTTCTTAAAGGAATTATTCCGTCAAAAACTGCAGCCGCAGTATATTGCCAAAGCACCGGCAATTCTTGAAGAAATTTATGAACATGTAACAACGAACTTTTCTGTGGCAGATGCAACAAAATATGTGGGCATGCTAAAGAAAATGGACGGTGATTCCTTGAAAACCCACACTCTGCCCGGAGAGGGTCAGTATATTGGTGGTGTTTCGTATTATCTGTATGACGAAGCAGCAACAAAACAGATGATTTTGGAGCATTTCGGCTATCCCGAGGATGAGGCAAAGAAGTTGGAAGAACAGAAAAAAGCGGAAGCTGAGGGAGAATAATATGGGATTTTCAAAGCAGTCTGTGCGGCGTCAGTTGGCAGGCGAGGGGCTTCGTCCTAAAAAAGGCTTGGGTCAGAATTTTTTGACAGATGATACGGTGCTTTCTGATATCGTGGCGGCAGCAGCACCGGATAGCGAATCTTGCGTGCTTGAAATCGGCCCCGGTATGGGGGTTTTAACCCGTGAACTGGCAAAAGAAGCGGGCAAAGTAGTTGCCGTGGAAATTGATACAACCATTTTGCCGATTTTAACAAAAAATCTGGCGGAGTTCAGCAATGTAACGGTTGTGAATGAGGATATTCTCAAGGTGGATTTAGAAGCCTTGTTCCGCGAGCATTTTGGCGATAAACCGGTTAAGGTGGTTGCTAATTTGCCTTATTACATCACTACACCGATTATCATGAAGCTTTTGGAATGTAAATGCATTTCGTCGGTGGTGGTTATGATTCAAAAAGAGGTGGCAGAACGCCTTGCTGCTCAGGCTGGAAGCAAAGATTATGGCGCGGTGACTTTAGCGGTTCAGTACCGCAGTCAGGTTCAGTTGGTGCGTCATGTGCACCCAGAGGCGTTTGAACCCGTGCCAAAGGTATGGTCTTCGGTGATTCGGTTAGAGGTTTTGGAAAAACCAGCGGTTCAGGTGCAAAATGAGGCACACTTTTTCCAGTTAATTAAAGCTGCTTTTGGGCAACGTCGCAAAACCTTTGTGAACAGTGTGAGTGCATTTCCTACCTTAAGTGCCGATAAGGAAACGGTGAAACAAGCGCTGCAGACTTTAGGATATAGCGAAACGGTGCGGGGCGAGGCCTTGGATATGGAAGCCTACGCGAGGATTTCGGATTTATTATCTGCTAAATAATTAAAGAAGCGACAGCAAAATCACTTTGCTGTCGCTTCTTTTACTATGCCATCATGATTTCCTTCCGAAATTCTGAAGGGGATTGCTTGTATTTTTCTTTAAACCGTCTGGAAAAATAGAATTGGTCACAAAAGCCAAGGCTTTGGCTGATTTCTCCAATGGATATGTGTTTTTTTGCAAGGAGCTGTCTGGCCTCAAAAAAGACCAAATCATCAATGTATTTTCCAATGGTGATGCCGGTTTCTTTCTGAAAGGTCTTTCTGATTTTGCTTTCGGAAACAAACAGGTGCTTGGAAATATCGGCAACACTCAAATTAATCCTTGTGTTTTGCTGAATGAAGGTAATGGTTTTTTCCACCAGTTCAGAATATTGCTTAACCGGTATTTTTTGAGGCAAATACGCTTCTGTAAAATCTACAATGGTTTTGCAGAGCATGGTTTTCATTTTAAATAAATCCAAGTAGTTATCCGACATGGAATAATGTAAAAGCGCCTGAAAATCTGTTTCGGAATAGGGTAGACGGCAAACCGCTTTCAATTCGGAAAGTAAATCATATTTTTCAGCTGTTGTCACCGTGACATGATAAAACAGTTTTTCAAGACTTGTGCAACCGTAGGAAAAGGTGCAACCGGAGGGTACCAGGTAAACATAGTCTCCAATGAGGGGAATGATTTTGCCTTCGGTTTTTAGATATCCGCTTCCATTTCTGACAAAATAAAGACGTGAAAACGGATCGCACACATCGTCATGCTTCCATTGTTCATCCAAAAAAACATGTGCGCAGTGTGTGATGTCGAGATTGAGTGCGTTGATGACATCAAAGCCATCATCAATTTTTAAAGAATCAATTACAGAAATTCCGGTTCTTCTGTCCATGACAAAATCTCCATATTTTAAAACAAAAAATTCATTGAATATCCATTCTTACATTTATTATAATGTAATTAGAAAATACATATCTATCATATCACAAAAATGAAAAATGTCAAGCGGGCAAACGTTTTTGCTTGCGTCGATGTTATTTATCTTGGAAGTGTTTTGTATAGGTTGTGTTGTACGGACAATTCACATCGTTTCATAATAAATTTATATAAGGAGGCAACAATATGTATCCTAAAATCGGAATCAGACCTACGATTGATGGCCGTTGGGGTGGCGTTCGTGAAGGTCTGGAAGCAAAAACAATGGCAATGGCAAAGGCTGCCAAGGAACTGATTGAGGCAAACGTTCATTATCAGGACGGAACACCCGTAGAGTGTGTCATTGCACCCTGTACCATTGGTGGTGGTGCAGAGGCAGCAAAAGCAGCAGACTATTTTAAAACACAAAATATTTGTGCCAGCCTGGCAGTCACTCCCTGCTGGTGCTATGGCTCTGAAACAATGGATTTAGACCCGAATACTGTAAAAGCTGTTTGGGGCTTTAACGGAACAGAACGTCCCGGTGCGGTATATCTGGCGGCAGTTATGGCAGCGTTTGCACAGCGCGGTCTGCCTGCCTTTTCTATGTATGGTCATGATGTGCAGGATATTGACGACAATTCCATTCCGGCAGATGTTGCAGAAAAAATGATTCGCTGGGCTAAAGGTGCCATTACAGTGGGTCAGATGAAGGACAAGGCTTATGTGAACTTGGGTGCTGTATCCATGGGTATTGCCGGCTCTTACTGCGACATGTCCTTTATGCAGAAATATTTAGGTATTCGTGCAGAGTTTGTCGACCTTTCTGAAGTGATTCGCAGAATTACACTGGAAATTTACGATAAAGATGAATATGAAAAAGCGCTGAGCTGGATTAAGGCAAACTGCAAAGAAGGCTTTGACAAAAATGCAGGCAAGAATTTCCCTGAAATCATTAAAAAGTCTAAGGTGGTTCCGGCTGACAAAGATTGGGAATTCATTGCTAAATTCTCCATTATCGTAAACGATATTCTTTACGGCAACCCGAAACTGGACGAAATGGGCTGGCATGAAGAAGCGTTGGGTAAAAATGCGATTGCCGGTGGTTTCCAGGGTCAGCGCAACTGGACAGACTGGCTGCCAAATGCTGACTTTACCGAAGCGATTATGGCAAGCTCTTTCAACTGGAACGGGAAAAAGGCTCCTACTGCTTTTGCAACAGAAAATGATACCTTAAATGGTATTTCCATGCTGTTTGGAACACTGCTCACCGGTAAAGCTCCCTGCTTCCACGATGTTCGTACCTATTGGTCACCGGATGCCGTAAAGAGAGTCACCGGTAAGGAACTCACAGGCAGAGCAGCAGATGGTATCATTCACCTTATCAACTCCGGTGCAACGGCACTTGACTGCACAGGCGCTGCTAAGGATGAAAACGGCAACGGCACCATTAAAGAATGGTGGAATATGACAGACAGCGATATCAAAGCTTGCCTCGATGCAACTGATTGGTGTAGAGCAGACTATGAATATTTCCGTGGTGGCGGTTTCTCCAGCCACTTCAAGACACTGGCTGAAATGCCTGTGACCATGGTTCGTGTGAACCTGGTAGACGGTATTGGTCCCGTGATTCAGATTGCAGAAGGCTATACCTGCGTTCTGCCGGATGATGTTCATGATAAGCTGGATCAGCGTACCGATCCCACCTGGCCGACCACTTGGTTTGCTCCGATTCTCACTGGTAAGGGCGCATTTACGGATGTATATTCTGTGATGGCAAACTGGGGTGCAAACCATGGTGTAACCGTTGGCGGACATGTTGGCGCCGATTTCATTACCCTGTGCTCCATGCTGAGAATTCCTGTTACCATGCACAATGTGCCTGAGGAAAAAATTTATCGTCCTCATGCATGGGCGTCCTTCGGAACTGAGGATGCACAGGCAGCTGACTATGCAGCCTGCAAGCAGTACGGTCCTATGTATCGGTAATTTTGCTTGATTTTCATACAACCTCACGGTTATGCTGTGGGGTTGTTTTTATTTCGTTTATGTAACATTTTTGGCAATTACTTGCATTCTTTTCTTTGTTGTGATAGAATTACATCGAATTTTGTTTATATGTAAATGACTGATTTAGAAGCTGTTAAGGAGAGGAAGAACGTGAGAAAAAGTTTTATTATAAGCATCTGCTTGTTGATCATTGCGACAATTTTTTCAGGCTGTGCCAATTCGCTGTATCAACGGGATTTAGAAGCAACTCAGGCGATGAAGGTAGAGCAGACTTCACCGACGACAGAAGGAACAGCAGTGCCTAATGCGGAGTCTGAGCAAAAGTCTGAAACACCTGTTTTCACCAAGCAAGAGGTGAATCAGTCCGCTACGGAATCTAAAGCAAAGTGGCAGGAACAAGAGAAAAATCTTACCACGCTTGCCGTATCGGAAGATGGTGACGGTGTTAAACGATTCAGCGATGGTGAATTACTGCGTAAGATTGAAATTGGCCAGGATGTTTACGGTATTACAGACTTACCTTATGTGCGTGAATATTATTTTGATAATGACGGTCTGTATTTTGCCCATTTAACAAACGGTGGCCGGGAAATGCGCTTTTATTTTAAAGCCGATACGTTAATTCGTTGGATTGACGAGCAAAATAATGCCTACGACTCGGTTAATGACCATCCGGATTTTACGGAATACGGAGAGGTGCTCTATGCAGAAGCAAGGAATTTACAAGCGACATTTGATGATGAAAATATAGTGGACTAACAGAGCTTTATAGTGTGGCGCGATTGCAAAAAAAGCAATCGCGCTGTTTTTATCTTATGGGATTGACAGACGCTTTCTGCGTGTGATACAATAAAAATAATATTTCATAGATTTGACAGGAGGAAAACAGAATGAATCCATATATTGGTCATGAACAACAGCTTTACGGCGTAACAGAATCACGCTTGGTAGGTGGTAAAGGTGATGGCATGCGCATGCTCACCGTTAAAAACGGCAGTGGTCTTGAATTTATCATTTCTCTTGACCGCTGTGCTGATATTTCTCAACTCAGCTTTAAGGGCGATAATTTTAGTTATTTTGCACCTTGTGGTTATGTTGCTCCGCAATATTATGAAAGAAAAGGCGAAGTCGGCTTTTTAAAATCCTTTACAGCAGGCTTTTTCACCACATGCGGTCTTACTTCTGTAGGTTCACCTTGTGTGGATGACGGTGAAGAATTGCCCCTTCACGGCACCGTTTCGAACATCCCTTGTGAGTCCTTTGGCTATTGGGTGAAAGACGATGCCATTCATATTAAGGCTGTTATTCGTGATGCATATTTAAGCGGCGTACATCTCATTTTAGAGCGTGAATATGTTTGCCCGCTGTTTAAAAATGAGCTTTATATTCATGATACTGTGAAGAACATCGGTTACAAGGAAAGCCCGCTTCAGGTGATGTATCACTGCAACATGGGCTATCCGCTGCTTTCAGAAAATGCAAAGGTGACCATTCCTTCCTCTAAGGTTGAGCCGAGAAATGCGCTGGCTGCGGAAGGTCTTGACCGTTGCTTGATTATGGAAAAACCCCAGCGTGGCATTGATGAGGTTTGCTTTTATCACATCATGTCTGGTACGCCGACAGTCTCTATTTATAATGAAGATATTGGCAAGGGTCTTGAAATGTCATATGATACTGCTGAAATGAAATATTTCACTGAATGGAAGATGATGGGTGAATATGACTATGTTCTCGGTTTAGAGCCGGGCAACTGCAATCCCGACGGCAGAAAAGCAATGCGCGAGATGGGCGATCTGGAAATGATTCAGCCCGGAGCAACCAGAGAATTCCACTTGAAATTCCGGTTTGTGGAAAAATAATTTCAAATATTAAAGAGGCCGTTGCAAAACAATTTTGTTTTGCAACAGCCTCTTTTTTTTGTTAAGCATTTATTCTATTACCATGTTTTTTACAGAACGATGGTTCCATGCAGGAATACAAGAAAGGCATGTGACAGTTCCCAGCGCGGCAATGATGAACCACATAAACAAGGAAGTAGACCAACTGGCGCTTTGTTCAGTGATAAACGGGATCAAATAGGCAGAAATTGCACTACCGATATAGGTGCCTGAATTCAAAAAGCCGGACATGGCCGAAACGTTTTCCTTTTTTGCTAATAGGGGCGGCATAATGCCAATTAAAAGGAAGTTTACTCCGTGCATACAGCCTGTCAGCAGTGCCGAAAACAGAACGGATAGAGCGGCATTTGCACTGGAAAGCAGGTAAAGAGAACAAGCGGAAATTGCACCGACGCCAAAAATGACGGAAGAGCAAATCATGGGATGGGTAAGCTTTTTACGGTGTATTTTTTCGGTCATTTGGAAAGCCAGCATGCTGAAAATCGGCAGAGCAATGCCGGTTAAAATGGAAATTTCGTTGCTGATGTGGTAGGTTTCTGCAATGTATGAGGGCATCCAGGTGGTAACACCATCGCGGAGAATACCTTGCAAAATAATGCCCAGCATGATTGCCAAAACCAAAGGTGAGAAAAAAGCGATCTTGGTGGATGCCGTTTTGGCAGGGCGAATAGAGTTTACCTTCATAGGAATCTCAGGACAAGCGCGACTCCACAAGATGAGCCCGGCAACACCGAACAGGGCAGAAAGCACAAAAACACCTTTCCAGCCGGATAAAGTGATGACTAAGGGTGCTGCCAAATATACAAAAATGGAACCCGCTGAGCTTCCACAGGAAACCTTGACACAGCCGCGAGCATAGTCCTCGCTACTGAGCAGAGAAGTCATCAGTTTAACAAGGGGAGGCCACATAAAGGCCTGGGCAAAACCGTTGATGCACCAAACCACTGTCATTTGCAGGGGGGTGTTGCACAAGGGGATCAGTAAATTCATCAAAATGGTTGTGATGAGACCTAAAGAGACTAGCTTTTTCGGCTGAAATTTGTCACCAAAAAAACCACTGATGAGCTGACCTGTACCATAGGTGATGAAGTTACCTGTGAGTGCTACGGAGAGGGCAGACTTTGCAAGACCTGTTCCCGTTACCATTTCAGCAATGACAGCACCATAATTCACGCGGGTGATGTAGCTGACACAATAGATAAAGGTGCAAAGCCAAACCAGTCTTGAGGCTTGCTGTTTGTTCAGAGTTTGTTCCAATTTTATCCTCACTTTCTGACGACAACGGTCAAATTGTTTTCCTCATATAGCTGACGACAGGCAGGACTCAATCCGCTGTCGGTAATATAAGTGTGTTGTTCATCCAAGGGGCAAAGTTGTAATAGGGCGTGTTTTTCAAATTTATCGCTGTCTGCTAAAATGAACAGCTGATCGGTGCTTTCTATTAAGGACTGTTGCATGGTCAAAAGCTGGGGGCAAAAGTCACAAACGCCACCTTGCAGTGAAATGGCAGAAGGGGTTAAAAATAGCTTTTGTGTGTGAAGCTTTTTAGCCATATCAAGAGCCGGAGGACCGTAGAAAGCATTTTCTTCTTTATATAAATAACCACCGATGACGATGATTTCAAAATCGGATTTTTTTGAGAGGGTATCAGCTACATCCAAACTGTGTGTGACTACGGTTAGTCGGCGAAAACGTCCGCAAAGTGCCTCGGCGAAATACATGGCAGTGCTGCCGGAGTCGATGCCTAACATGTCACCTTCTGAAACAAAATCTGCTGCCGTTTCGCACAACTCAATTTTAGCTTTTTTATTTTCTTCAATGCGGTGGGGCAGTGCTTCAAAGTGTTTCATCTTACCCGGAACAACTGCGCCACCATGAACGCGCAGCAAGAGATTTTGCTCAGCAAGCTGCATTAAATCCCGCCGAATGGTTTCAATCGAAACACCAAACATAGCGGTTAATTCGGCTGTGGTTACGGCACCTTTTGCATGTAGTAGTGTCATTATGGTATCTTGTCTTTCATTTGCAAACAAATCCATACACCTCCAACGATATCCACATTATACAACATATGTGCATATTTGTCAATGGGTAAATCACAATTTAGAGATAAGTGAAGAATAAAGAGAGTAAAAAAAGACATTTTTCTTAAAGAAAAATGTCTTTTTATGGGAGAGCCGAACGGTTTAGATGCCTGCAATCTCTATTTCGTCAATTTCTGTAATAAATCTGTCATCAGGGGGTCGCGTTTTATATTATAAACATATCTAATTGGGTAGCTATTAAAATCTGTCGCATACAAATTATCGTATGTAGGAATAGGCGTAGGAATTATACGTGATTCCATAAACCTTTCCGAGTCATTTAAAAGCCATGCAACAGCCGTAACATCCCAAATCGCTCTCGTCCATGCCGTTCCCATTGCATAGCTGTCTGCTTCTTTTATTGTATTTGTTGCAAGATAGTCAGCAAGGGGATTTTTACCCTTCAGCCAAAACTCAAGTTCCGGTTTGGAAACAGTAAAGCTGCTTACCACACCAATACACGGAAGCTGAACAAAGGG
The DNA here is from genome assembly GCA_045595795.1 of Clostridia bacterium. Lineage (GTDB taxonomy): Bacteria > Bacillota > Clostridia > UBA1381 > UBA9506 > UMGS755. The sequence continues at coordinate 25,030 of JAZOBC010000077.1, forward strand.
GACTCCGCTTTTCATGACAACTCTTGCAGCAGCAACATCCTGATACATATTAAATTCCTTTGTATGATGATAATGGTGTGCATGACCGCCTAGCCAAACTACAACAGAATTTTGGGCAACCTCAGGATTTAAAAGTATTGCAGAAGCAATATTCGTTATAGCCCCTATTGCTACAACATACAGCGGATTTTGAGGAGAATAATTTTTAACTCTTTCCGCTAAATCCCGTGCCGCAGGAGATATAACTGGTGTATTTTCATTATCAAGATACTTTTCCGAACCCTTAAAAACATCAACCTTTTCATCTAATAGTAAAAGAATTTTGAAAATTTCATCATAACTTTTTTCCATACCGTCTTTAGGACTTTTAGATTTGTCGCCCAAAAAAGGTGCAGCATATATAGCTTTAGTATTTAACTTTTCTTTCGACTTAAGCAAATAAGAAATTGCAAACTGGTCGTCAATTTCACAATATGCATCTGTATCCAAAACCACATCAACTCTTCCTTGCGGAACCGATAAATTTTTCATTCTTTGTTCGTTCGTCATGTTATTTAACTCCTCTTTTTCTATAGTCTAATGGATTTTTTCTATACTTATCCTTAAATATTTTTCTAAAAAAACTTTCGTTTTCATATCCTAAGTCTTCTATAATTTTCTTTACGGATAAATCCGTATTCAAGAGTTTTTCGGCAGCAATACTGCATCTTTTCGCCTGAACTACTTTTGTAAAAGGTTTTCCCGTCAGTTTTTTTACCAAATTTCCTGTATAAACAGTAGAATAACCCAGTATTCCCGATAATTCCTCAAGATTTGCAGTTTTTATATTGTTTTCAATATAACGATCAATTTGTTTATGTATAATGTCTGATTTGATATTTGCCTTATTTTCTTTTAGGATTTCAAGTGAAGACAACACCTCGCATCTATCAGGAATAGACGGCGCAGCTCCTTTTCTTGAAACAGCAATGGCAGATGCCGCAGACGCAATTTTTAATATTTTCTGATAATCAGCACCTCTTGAAAGTTCTGCTGCAAAATATCCTGTAAAAGTATCACCTGCTGCAGTTGTATCCACAGCATCCACCTTAAATGACGGTTGATAGAATTCGCATAAGCTATCTGTATAAATACATCCGTTACTGCCTAATGTGAGCATCACCTTAAGATTTGGATATTTATTTTTGATGTATGCCAAGCTTTCCTCAGGGGTATCACATCCTGAAATCGCCTTAGCCTCTACCTCATTCAATATGATATATGTAAGCTTATTAAAGTCAATTTTATCAATTTCTTCATTAAACGGCGATGGGTTGAGTATAATGCACATTTGTTTCTGATAAGCTTTTTCTACTATGTAGTCAACATTACTTATCTCGTTTTGCAAGAGAAGGATATCTCCTTTATCAAAATTTTCTAATACAAGATCTATATATTCTTTTGAGACCTTTTCATTAGACCCTGGGTAAAGAAATATAGAATTTTCGCCTTCGCTACTGACCTGAATGATGGCATGACCATTCTTTTCATCAGTTTTACTGATATAAGAAATGTCAACACCGTTTTTCAATAAAATATCTGTCAACATATCACTGTCGCATCCAACACATCCTGCATGGCTTACTTTTACACCGGCTTTTGCAACAGCGATTGATTGATTCAGCCCCTTCCCTCCCGGAAAAGTTTCAAGTTTATATGTTGTTTCCGTTTCCCCTGCTCCTACAATGTGGTCAAGAGAATACACATAATCGATATTACACGAACCAAAATTAAGAATTTTCATTAAATCACCACCTACAACTACTTATTATAATTATATCACTTTTAAACGTTAAAACAAGAACCTTTTCTATCTGAAAACAGACGAAATACAATATCCAAACACGAAAAAACCGATAATTTCCTCTTTAAACCATTCACTTTTTTCAATGGTTTAGATGCACATTAAATCCCCATTCGAGGGAATTAAAAAAAGCTTTGCATAAGCAAAGCTACCTTTCTCTGGAAACGGCAATTTTCAGTGAAGTGCGAAGAGAGAAAAGTGAATAGATAAGAGTACAAAAAGAAACGACAACTTTCAATGCGAAAATTGTCGTTTCTTTTTGGAGGCGCCACCCAGATTTGAACTGGGGGAAAAGGTGATGCAGACGAGAGTGACAGGACTTGGCTATGGCGCCATCTATTACATTATATGAAGCATGTTGAAAAAATATAAATTTTCAATATGCATTTCTACAAAAAAACTTGCCTCTAAAGGCTTAGAAGCAAGTTTTAAATTGGAGCGGAAGACGAGATTCGAACTCGCGACGTTCACCTTGGCAAGGTGACGCTCTACCACTGAGCCACTCCCGCATAATTAATCCAAGCAAATAATGGTGCCTCCGGGTGGAATCGAACCGCCGACACAAGGATTTTCAGTCCTTTGCTCTACCGACTGAGCTACAGAGGCATGTTGGCGACCCGAGGGGGGCTCGAACCCCCGACCTCCAGCGTGACAGGCTGGCATTCTAACCAACTGAACTATCGGGCCGTGCCCTAACAGATGAATATGGTGGGCGCTACAGGGCTCGAACCTGTGACCCTCTGCTTGTAAGGCAGATGCTCTCCCAGCTGAGCTAAGCGCCCATTTTTTTCATCCATCGCTTGGCGACAAATAGTATTATACACGAAACTATTCCTTATGTCAAGAGAAATTTTCAATTTTTTTTAATTTTTTTTTCGAAACCATGAAAAAGGCGTGCATATGCGATTTTACACGGCTTTTTTTGGAGAAAATATGAAAAAAGTGTAAACATTTAAAGGATTTGTTTAACAAATTATTAACTTTGTTGACAAAGTTTGGCCGTATGTGTATAATGTTGTCAGAAAGCCGATAGAATAAAACAGATAAGAAGGCGAAAGATGATGAAAAAAAGTATTTATAGTTTATTGCTCTCGGATGCGGTGGTAGAGGCTGCTGACCGACTTGCCTATCAAAAAGGAACAAGCCGCTCAGCGCTCATTGATGAGCTTCTTGCCGAGGCGCTTTCCTGTGTGACGCCGGAAATGCGCATGAGAGATATTTTTGTCTCTTTAGAAGAAATTATGAAAACCAGTCAGGCATTTAGGCTCATGGGACGTAATTCCGATAGCATGCTATCGATGCACAGTGCCCTGCAATACAAATATCGCCCTACCATTCGATATAGCATAGAGCTATATCGTCAGTTCCGCGGCAACGTTTTTGGGGAACTGCGTATTCAGTCGCGTACGCAAAACGGTCAGTTACTGGAGGCTTTGGAAGATTTTTATAGAATTTGGATTGAAATCGAGCACCTCATTTTGGGTCGTGATGCCGCCACGTACAGTTTATCCGGTGGCAGACTCAGACGCAGTCTGTCTTTGCCGAAGGGGCAGAACTATTGTAGCGATGAGGCGTTAGGGTCGGGCATTGGTTCATATATTCAGTGCTTTGATTGTGGCATGAAGATATATTTTGAAGAATTGACATCACAGATGTTAAAAAAAGAAAGGATTCACAGACTGATTGCGGATTATTTTGCAAATGAACCGCTCATTCTGTAGCGTTTTAAGGAGGTATCATAATGAATGCACAAAAACTGACACAGAAATCAATCAGTGCCATTTCCGAGGCACAAAGCTTAGCGATGGAATATCAGAATCCACAGATTGAAACGATACATTTGCTTTATGCCTTGCTGTCTGACAGAGAGGGGTTGATTCCTCAACTCCTGCAAAAGATGGGTGTGTCACTTGAAACAGCACAACAGGAAGCAAAGGGGCAGCTGGAGCGTTTGCCTCATGTGAGCGTGAGCAGTCGTGAGGCAGGTAAAGTTTATGTTTCGGCCGATGTGGATAAAATTTTGGCGGAAGCAGAACGCAAGGCGGAGCACATGAAGGACGACTATGTCTCTGTGGAGCATCTTATGCTGGGGATTTTGGAGCGACCCGGGGATTTAAAGGAAATGCTTTCACGTTTAGGCATTAAAAAGAATGATTTTATGAGTGCGCTACAAACGGTTCGTGGCAACCGTCGAGTGACCTCGGACAGCCCTGAAGCAACGTATGACGTGCTGAAAAAATATGGTTCTGACCTTGTTGAACTGGCAAAACAAAACAAGCTTGACCCGGTGATTGGCCGCGATCAGGAAATTAGAAATGTCATTCGCATTTTATCCCGCAAAACAAAAAATAATCCTGTTTTAATCGGTGAACCCGGTGTGGGAAAAACAGCCATTGCCGAGGGCTTGGCGCTGCGTATTGTTCGAGGCGACGTGCCGGAGGGATTGAAGAACCGAAAAATTTTTAATTTAGATATGGGTGCGTTGGTTGCCGGTGCTAAGTTTCGCGGTGAGTTTGAAGAACGTCTCAAGGCTGTATTAGAAGAGGTTAAAAAAAGCGAAGGCGAAATCATTTTGTTCATTGACGAGCTTCACACCATTGTGGGTGCCGGTAAAACAGATGGTGCTATGGATGCAGGAAATTTGCTAAAGCCCCTTTTAGCCCGGGGAGAACTCCACTGTATTGGTGCAACCACTCTGAATGAATACCGGCAGTATATTGAAAAGGATGCGGCCTTAGAGCGTCGCTTTCAACCGGTTTTAGTAGAAGAACCGACGGTGGAGGATACTATTACCATCCTGCGTGGTCTAAAAGAACGTTACGAGGTGTTCCATGGAGTAAAAATCCAGGACCAGGCGTTAATTTCGGCAACTATTTTGTCCAATCGCTATATCTCCGACCGTTTTCTGCCTGATAAAGCCATTGACTTGGTGGATGAGGCTTGTGCCATGGTGCGGACAGAAATTGATTCTATGCCAACGGAGCTTGACGATATTGCCCGTAAAATTATGCAGCATGAAATTGAGGAAGCAGCGCTGAAAAAAGAAACTGACAGCCTTTCAAAAGAGCGTCTGGCTGAAATTCAGAAGAACCTGGCGGAAATGCGTGGCGAGTTCAACGAAATGAAAGCGCGCTTGGAAAATGAAAAGCAGGCCATTGTGAAGGTGCAGAAGCTACGAGAAGACATTGAACGTTTAAATGGAGAAATTGAACGCGCAGAGCGTCAATATGATCTAAACAGGGCGGCGGAACTGAAATATGGTGACTTGCCGAAACTGCAGCAGGCCTTACAGGCAGCGGAGGACGAAAATGAAAAAAGCCAAAGCGCCAGAAAACTGTTGAGAGACCGGGTGACGGATGAAGAAATTGCCCGTATCATATGTCGCTGGACGGGGATCCCCGTGGCACGTCTCATGGAGGGTGAAAGAGAAAAACTGCTCAAGCTGCCCGACATTCTGCATCAACGTGTGGTGGGGCAGGAGGAGGCAGTTCAGCTTGTGTCCGATGCGATTTTGCGCTCACGTGCCGGCATTGCAGACCCCAATCGTCCTATTGGCTCTTTTCTGTTCTTGGGTCCTACAGGTGTGGGTAAAACAGAGCTTGCCAAAACCTTGGCAGAGGCGCTGTTTGATGATGAACGTAACATGGTGCGAATTGATATGACAGAATATATGGAAAAATATTCTGTTTCTCGCTTGATTGGTGCACCGCCGGGATATGTGGGTTATGAAGAAGGCGGTCAACTGACAGAAGCTGTACGCCGTAAGCCCTATTCCGTTGTATTGTTTGATGAAGTGGAAAAGGCACACCCTGATGTGTTCAATATATTTCTGCAGGTGCTTGATGATGGTCGCATCACGGATTCTCAGGGTCGGACAGTGGACTTTAAAAATACCGTGATTATTTTGACTTCTAACCTTGGTTCTGATTATATTTTAGAAGGTATTGACGAAAACGGCGGTATTACCGATGAAGTCCGAGAAAAAGTCAGTGGGCTTTTGAAACATAGCTTTCGTCCGGAATTTTTGAACCGATTGGACGAAATTGTGTTCTACAAGCCGCTGTCAAAAACAGAAATTTGTGCCATTGTTGATTTGATGGTGACAGATTTACAGAGACGTTTGGCAGATAAACGCCTGTCGCTTCATTTAACCGAAGAGGCAAGGATGTATATCATCGATGCCGGATATGACCCTGTTTATGGGGCAAGACCTCTGCGAAGATTCCTGCAGAGCAAGGTGGAAACGCTGCTGGCAAGAAAAATGATTGAAAGTGATTTGCAACCAGGCACAGAGCTTGTGGTAGATGTGAAAAATGGAAAACTGGAGATTATGTGAAAAAAGGCTGTCTTACATTCTGTAAGACAGCCTTAATTTTTTGGAACTTATACATCGTCCCATGTTTTTGTTGAAAATTTTAAGGTGGTAATGATCTGGACAGAGCATTATTTAACCTTTTATTCATCTGTTTTGATAAAGTCTATGGGATTTACATCATCACCATCTTTTATGACGGCGAAATGAATGTGTGAATCATCTAAGAGTTCAGCGCTTGCAGAGTGTCCTACGGCGGCAATAATCTGACCTTGTGTAACGGTTTGCCCCTTGGACACCATTTCGGTGGAGGCTAAATTCTGATAACAGGTTTGGTAACCGCCCGGATGCGTGATGATAATGGTAAATCCCATGAGTGGGTCATTATAAGCCTCTTCCACAACGCCATCCGCTGCAGCCATTACACCGCTGACAGGTTCTGCCGCAATATCAATGCCAATGTGGGCTCGCCAGTCGCCCATGGTTTTGGAGCGGAGCAGGCTGTCCTTTGAAAATGGCTTAATGATTTCTCCTTCTGCCGGCAGAATGATGAGAAGTGGTTTAGACTCGGCTGCAGTGGTAATGGCAGGTTCAGCTGATGCACTTGGTGTGTGCGCAGGGAGATTTGCAGGTGTAGGCGGTTTGGTAGGTGCGATGGTTGGTGTTGCAGAGGGTGTAGGCAACGAATATGTTACTTGTGTGGGGAGGGTGATGGGGGTATTTTCTAAGGAAAGAGAAATGTCAGATAATCGTTTGTGTGTTGTGGCAGAGACGAGTCCTACGAAAATCAAGGCGGCTGCCCCTATGTAGGACGCTTTTTTGATTCGTTTTTTACTTTTTTGTTTTTCATCTTTTTTATGATTGTTTTTTTGTTTCATTGTGTGCCTCCTTATGATATGGGTTATAACGTAGTGTTTCCTGTGAGGATAAAAATATACATTTTGGAAAATATAAAAAATACTTGTATTTTTAGAAAAATATGATACAATAAATATAAATATATTAAGGAGGTAGAATATGATGAAATTTGAGTGTACAGCTTGCGGATATGTGTATGATCCTGAAATTGGTGATCCTGAAAACGGCATCGCAGCAGGCACTTCTTTTGAGGAACTGCCGGAAGATTGGGTTTGTCCCTTATGTGGCTTAGGTAAGGATGTTTTTGAACAGGTATAATCACAAAATTTTATTGTACAAATTCTAAAAAAAATACCATCCCATATACTGTATCATACAGAAAATCAGTATGGGGTGGTGTTTTTTTGTTTATTGTAGGTCCAAGGAATTATACCTATGAGGCGCTTGAACAGGATGGTGCAGCCCTCTGTAGAGAATATCCGTTTATTCGACGGTTTTCGATCGGTACATCCGTTGCCGGACGGCAATTATATGCCTTTTTGTGGGGGCGAGGGGAGAAAAAACTGTTTATAAACGGTGCTCATCATGGCATGGAGTGGATAACGTCGTTGCTTCTAATGCGCATGTTGGAAACTCTTTCGTATCATTATGCAAATGACACTTGCATGAAAGAGGTGAGTTGCCGGCAACTGTTTGATGATGTAACAGTTGTATTTTGCCCAATGGTGAACCCCGATGGCGTGGATCTTGCAATTTCAGGGCTTAAAGAGGATATGCCCCCCATTACCAAAACAAAGCTTAGGGCTTATAATGGGGACAGCATGGATTTTTCTAAGTGGCAGGCAAATTTAAACGGCGTGGACTTAAATCACAATTATGATGCTGCCTTTCATAAGGGTGTTTTTGCACAGCATCAGCTTGGGATTTTTGGCCCGGGTCCCACACGTTTTAGTGGTGGTGAGCCTGAGAGTGAACCGGAGTCAAAAGCCGTGGCAGATTTTACACGTTCGTTCCGCCCGCATGTGGTGATCGCCTATCACACGCAGGGCAGGGTGATTTACTATGATTTCGATTCGAAAGCCACAGAAAAGGGAAAACAAATGGCACAAAGAATGTCTGAAATGAGCGGCTATGAGCTTGACCAAACAGAGGGCATGGCCAGCTATTCAGGCTACAAAGACTGGGTGATTGACGCCTTTTATATTCCTGCCTTTACCATTGAGGCGGGACTTGGGGAGAATCCTCTGCCTCTTTCCCAGTTTAATCAAATTTATGAAGAGAATATGCCTATGCTACTCTATGCTATGAGGGCATAGAAAAAGACCGCAAAACCATGGTTTTGCGGTCTTTTTCTATGTACATTCTTATTTGGACACCGGATTGCCGCAGGCAGGGCAGAAAGCTGCGTCTGCGTTGATGCTTTTACCGCAGACGGAACAGATTTTTTTGTTTGAAAGCTCAGCAGCTTTTTCCTCCTGAGCAGCTAAGGTTTTTTTCAGTTCATCAATTTCTGCAATGATGGTTTCAGCGTCAGAAGCGGGGCTTTCTTCGCCTTTTGTTGCAAGATATGCCATTTCACCTAATTTCACATAGCGGGCGGTGATGGCGTTTTTGGTGTCGTTGGCTGCCAGTTTGATTTTTGTCAGTTCAACCAGTTCCCCTGATTTTTTAACAGCACTGTTCACGGTTTGCTTTAAATCGGATAAGAATTTTTCCATTTTTCATTCTCCTTTCAGCGTTTTTCCTTTTATAATACCATTATATACTTTTTATTCAACTTGCGTTTACTGATTGCGTTCTTTCAGCTCACGGTCCATTTTCCGTTTTGCGTCTCGCTCTGCCATGTCGTTTCGCTTATCATAAAGCTTTTTGCCTCGTGCCAGTCCGATTTGCACTTTTACCAGGCTATCTTTTAAATAAACGGACAGGGGAATCACAGAAAATCCTTTTTGCTTCACGGCACCATAGAGATAGTTGATTTCACGTTTGTGCAGGAGCAATCGTCTGTCGCGCAGGGGGTCTTTGTTAAAAATATTGCCCTGTTCATAGGGACTGATGTGCATGTTTTTAATCCATGCTTCGCCGCCAGAGAAGCTCACAAAGCTATCTTTTAAATTCAGGGCACCCTTACGGATGGATTTCACTTCCGTACCGCTGAGTGCGATGCCTGCTTCATAGGTTTCTTCAATAAAAAAATCATGTCTTGCCTTTCGGTTTTCGGAAAGGGTTTTCACGGGTGCTCACATCCTTTTGCATCTAATTTTTAGCAATTTTTTGAAATTCATACAAAAGATTCAGTGCTTCAATGGGTGTCAGTGTGGCAAGGTCTAAATTCTCCAGACGGCCGACAAGCTCAGTGCCACGCATGTCTGCAAAGCCAAGCTGTGCGTCGGCTTCTGCAGAAATAACGGGTGCTACAGTGGGTGTGGAACGACCATCTTTAGACTCAATTTCGAGGAGCACCTCTTTCGCGCGCTGAACCACCTGGTGTGGTAGCCCTGCTAAGGCTGCCACCTCAATACCAAAGCTGTCATCCGTACCGCCTCGAACAATCCGACGCAAAAAGGTTACGCTATCGCCGCGTTTTTTGCAGGCAATGGAATAGTTCTTGACGCCGGCAAACTGACCTTCTAAGGCAGTCAACTCATGGTAGTGTGTGGCGAACAGTGTTTTGGCTCCCAAACGCTTGGGATTTGTTATGTACTCAGACACACTCCATGCAATGGATAAACCATCGTAGGTGCTGGTGCCACGGCCAATTTCGTCAAGGAGCAGAAGACTCTTTGATGTGGCGTTTTTCAAAATATCGGAAAGTTCCGTCATTTCTACCATGAAGGTACTCTGACCGGCGGATAAATCATCAGAAGCGCCGATTCGAGTAAAGATTTTATCACAAATGCCCACGGTGCATTTCGATGCCGGAACAAAGGAACCGATTTGCGCCATGATGACGATGAGTGCCACTTGGCGCATGTAGGTCGATTTACCTGCCATATTGGGACCGGTGATAATCAAAAATCGGTCGTCTTTGCAGTTCATGGTCGTATCGTTTGGTACAAACAGCTCATTCTGCAACATTTTTTCCACAACCGGATGACGTCCGTCTGAAATAGAGATGGTATCAGACATGTCAACGATGGGCATGGTATAGTTATTTTTCACGGCGGTTTCTGCAAAAGAGCAGAGAACGTCAACGGTTGCTAGTGCTGCTGCAGTTCTCTGAATGCGGTCTACCTCTTTTGCAACCGTATCACGGATTTCGCAAAACAGCTTATTTTCCCGCTGACGCAGGCGTTCTTCAGCACCCAAAAGGCGGTCTTCTAAGGCCTTTAATTCTGCTGTGATATACCGTTCGTTGTTTACCAAGGTTTGTTTGCGAATATATGTTTCAGGCAACTCTCCCTGAAAGGATTTGGGGACGTCAATATAATAACCAAAGACACGGTTGTAGCTGATTTTTAAGGTTTTAATATCTGTGCGTTCTCTCTCTTCAGCTTCCATCCGTTTAACAGCTTCGGCACCATTGTTTTTGAGGTCGCGGTCTATGTCAATTTCGGCGTTATATCCCGTTTTTATAATACCGCCATCACGTGGATTGGAGGGGGCATTATCATCAATCGCGGCTTCTAATAGGTCAAGAATTTCACCCATGGGGTCAACGTTTTGACAAAGCTCAGCTAAAAGCGCATCTTCTAACCGTGCCAGACAGAGTTCAACACCGGGCAGTGCCATCAAGGAACGTTTTAAAGCTACCAGTTCACGGGGCTGTGCTGTTTTGCATACGATACGGCCGATGAGACGTTCTAAGTCCTGAATTTCACTTAAAATTCCCATGAGTTCATAGCGGAGTTCATTATTTTTTGAAAGGGTTTCAACCGCAAAAAGTCGCTTTTGAATTTTAGTGCAATTAGTCAGAGGCTTTTCAATAAAGCTCTTTAGCATTCTACCGCCCATGGAAGTTTTCGTCTTATCTAAAACGCCCAGTAGAGAGCCTTTTTTCTCGCTGCGGCGCATGGTTTCAGTAAGCTCTAAATTACGCCGGGTATTAGCATCTAACTCCATATAGTCGTTAGTGGCATAGTATTGCACGGATAAAATATGAGACAAGAAGGTTTTTTGCGTTTCAGTTAAATAATCAAGGAGTAAGCCCAATGTATTTACCACGCAGGTATCTGACGGAAGAGAAAGATCTTCCAATGAGACGGCATGAAATTGCCGCAGGATAAGGCTTGTAGCATAGTCCCAGTCCATCTCAAATTTCGCACGCTCAATGCGTGCCGTAAAACGCAAATCGACTTCTTTCATAAATCCATCATTTTCATAAAGGTCTTTTGAAAGCAAGATTTCAGCCGGCATATAACGTGCGATTTCATCCACAAGCTTTTGCCAGGAGGGAAGTGTGACCAAAAATAACTCACCGGTGGTCACGTCAACAAAGGCTACGCCGTAGCCGCTGTTATCACTATAAGCTGAGCAAAGAAAATTGTTGCTTTTCTCATCTAATTGTGCCGTATCAGTTACGGTGCCGGGCGTAATCACCCGGACGACGTCTCTTGGCAGAACGCCCTTTACCTCACCGGGTTCTGCCATCTGCTCGCAAATGGCAACCTTGTAGCCACGGGAGGTCAGACGACCGATGTATGTATCGGCAGCGTGAAACGGCACGCCACACATAGGGTTGTTTTCAATATCGGGCTTTTTATCTTCGTTTTTCTGGCGGCTTGTGATGGCAATATCCAAAAGCTTAGATGCCACACGGGCATCTTCGTCAAACATTTCGTAAAAGTCACCCATGCGGAAAAACAGAATCGAATCCGGATATTCTTTTTTTAATTCATAATAGCGTATCATGGCCGGTGTCATCTGAAATTCCTCCTTTTTTAGGCTTTTGTTTTAGTGGCAACCGCTGCAGCCGGAACAGTTACCGGAGCAACCGCCGCTGTTTGCTTCCTCACCACGAATATGAAAAGCAATAATTTCATTTACTTGGGTAATCAGTCGGTTAAAAGCAGATTTTGCTTCTAAATATTCTTTGGCAATGGCGTTTTGTGTTAACTCAGCCATGTTTTCATTCATGCGCGTGCGGAATGATTCCAGTAGCTCAGGGGTCATGGAAGCACTGTGCATATCCTCGGCCAGCTGCTTGCTTTTTTCGTCATATTGCTGCACAGCTTTCTGTGCTTCTTCATCGCTTAAAAAGGATAACTCACGCTCTTGAAAAGAGCCGAGAACTTCGGATTCAGCGATTAATTTTCCTAATTCGTGTGCTTTATTTAAAATTTCATCCATGGTTTTCTTCCTTTCTGTCAGTCACAACTGATTTCACCCAGCAGCGACCAAGTGTTAGTTTTTGTTACGGTAACATGAATATAGTCCCCGGTTACAATACCGTCTTTTATGGGGAAATTAATAATCTTGCCGCCGGGGGTACGCCCTGTCAGCATATTTGGGTCTGTTTTGCTTTCGCCTTCTACTAACAGTTCATAGGTTTTGCCGTAGCAGGCATCGTTAATCTCACGGGAAATGCGGTTTTGTACCTCTAACAATCTGTCAAAATTACGGTGCTTTTCTTCCTCAGAAATGCTATCTTCCATAACAGCCGCAGGTGTACCTTGGCGCTTGGAATAAATGAAAGAAAAAACGCTGTCAAACCGTACCGCTTCCAAAACTTTAATGGTTTCTTCAAAATCCTCGCTTGTTTCGTTGGGAAAACCAACGATGATATCGGTGGTAAGCAGAATGTCGGGGATTGCAAGGCGCACACGGCGCACCAAATCAAGGTATTGTGCCTGAGTGTAGCGACGGTTCATGGCGGCTAAAATTCGGTCGCTGCCTGCCTGGAATGGCAGATGCAACTGCGGCATCACTTTGTCGCAAGCGGCCATGGCATTAATCAGCTTTTGGCTCATATCCTTAGGATGTGAGGTCATGAATCGGATGCGACGGAGTCCATCAATTTCGTTGACGCGGCAAAGCAAATCTGCAAAATCAATATCCTCTTCCAAATCCTTGCCATAGGCATTCACGTTCTGCCCTAAAAGGGTGATTTCTGTTACACCTTTTTCGACCAGTGAGCGAATTTCCTCCAGCACCTTTTCCGGCTGATGGCTTCGCTCTCTGCCTCTAACGTAAGGCACAATACAGTATGTGCAAAAATTATTGCAGCCATACATCACCGACACCCATGCCTTGGGGTCACCGCTACGGTAGGTGGGAACATCCTCGGCAATAACACCCTCAGAATCTTCCACAGAGAAAACTCGTTCATTATTAGAGAGAGCTTTCCACAAAATATGAGGCAGAGTGTGTAGTGTGTGCGTGCCGAATACAATGGACACATGGCGGTATTTGCTTTTGATGGTTTTTGCCATGTGCTCCTGCTGCATCATACAGCCGCAAATGCCGATGAGAAGCTCAGGACGACGGCGTTTTTCATGTACCAAGGCACCGATGTTTCCCAAAACGCGCTGTTCAGCGCCCTCGCGGACAGCACAGGTGTTATACAAAATTAGATCGGCTTCTTCTTTGGCTTCTGTGAAATCATATCCCATAGTGCGCAGCATACCGCGGATTCGCTCAGAATCATTTTCATTTTGCTGGCAACCGTAGGTGATGACCAGAGCCTTGGGTGTTTTGCCGCCATAAGTTACCAAATGCTTTACTTGCTCGGCATAGGCAGCCTGACGGTTCATTTCTTCCGGACTGATGGTTTTCATATTAAACCCTCCCGGTAGATTTCGGTTAAAACTTTCTTCAGGGCATCTATAAAGCCTTCACACTCTGCGCGCGTACCAACGGTTACACGCAAATGATGGGGCATCCCCAGCACGTGACCGCCCTTGACAATATAGCCCTTTTCCAGTAATTTTTCGTAAACAATTTTTGCATCGCAGCCTACATCAACGGCAATGAAGTTGGTGTAGCTGGGCACAAAAGATAGCTTCATTTCAGAAAAAGCGTTTTCTAAGAATTTCAAATTCTCATAATTTTCGGTAATGGACTTTTCAACAAATGTAGAGTCTTGCAAGGCTGCTTCGGCAGCTTTTTGTGCCGGCATACAAACGTTAAAGGGCGGGCGTGTTTTTTCAAGCTCTGTAATCAGGGCGCTGTCTGCCATGCCATAACCCACGCGCAAACCGGCAAGACCGTAAATTTTTGAAAAGGTTCTCAAAATCATCACGTTTTTCTTGGTGCTTAGCAGCTTTAAGCTGTCAGGATATGCTTCTGCCTTGCACGCATATTCATAGTATGCCTCGTCAATCACCACTAAAATATCATCCGGCACATTTGCTAAAAATTCAGTTTGTTCTGCCTCTGTGTAAATGCCTCCGGTGGGGTTATTGGGGTTGCAGAGCCAAATCACCTTGGTGCGGTCTGTGATGTGGGATAATAATGCCAAAGGCGAATACTGCCAGTTTTCGTCTAAAGGCACTTCAACAGGAACAGCACCGGCAGACAAAACGTTTAACCGATATAAGGAGAAAGAAGGCGTGGGCATAATGCTTTCGTCTCCCTCGCTTAAAAAGGTTTTGCAAATCAGCTCAATCAAACCATCGCTGCCCGTGCCAAAAATCAGGTTTTCGGGGCTAATGCCGTGGTGCGATGCCAAAGCCTGTTTTAAGGCATAAGAATCCGGGTCGGGATAAAGAAACACGTTCTTTGCCGCTTCCTCCACAGCAGAAACTGCCATGGGGCTGGCGCCTAAGGGGTTTTCGTTGGAAGCCAGTTTTACTACGTGACTCAAACCGTATTTACGCTCAATTTCTTCGATGGGACGTCCGGGGGCATAGGGAGCCACACCGGAGAGGGATTTTTTTGCTTTAATCATATGTGAGACCTCAATTAATTTCTCGGTTTTAAAGGGCAGCAGCTTCGGCACGAATCGTCTCGTTTTTCTTGGCCACTTCCTCTGCCATATCTTTTTTAAACTGCTCAAGGAGCGGTGTAATCTGGTCATATTTCAGTGCCAGAATCTGTGCGGCTAAAATGCCGGCATTATCAGCACCGTCAATAGCGACATTCGCCACGGGAATTCCCTTAGGCATTTGCACCATGGAAAGCAGAGAATCTAAACCGTCTAAGGTTGAAGACTTCATGGGAATGCCGATGACGGGCAAGGTCGTAAAAGCAGCCAGCACACCGGCCAAATGTGCAGCCTTGCCGGCAGCGGCAATGATGATGTCAATGCCGTTTTCGCGTGCGCTTTTCGCATATTCAGCGGCAGCGTCAGGGGTTCTGTGGGCAGAAATCACGTTGACGTCTGCTTCAATACCAAACTTTTTCAGCATAACAATACATTTTTTGACCACGGGGAAATCGGAATCGCTGCCCATGATGACAGCGGCTTTTGGTGTTTTTGACATATTAAAATCCTCCAATCAGAATATTTTGAGCATAAACCAATACATTGCCGGCAGGGTAGCCAGACTGATGATGGTGGTAATAAAGACACATTCGGCAGCGTAGCGATAGTCGCCGCCAAAATCGTTTGCTAAAACTGTTAAAATGGTTTGTGCCGGCATGGCAACCTGCAAAATCAGCACGCCCAGCAACGTCCGGTCGATGGGCAGCGGAGCGAGCAGTAGAATCAGCACGATGGGAATGGCTATCATTTTCAAAAGAACAATTACATAAATGCTATAACGTTTATAAATGCCGCGCAGGGGAATGGTTGCAAGGGTAATGCCGATAAACAGCATAGAAAGCGGAGTAGTCATTGAGCCGACATTTGCTAAAGCCTTGTGAATTGTATCCGGCAGACGCAGACCAAGAGCCAGCATGGTCAGGGCAATCACAAAAGCTACAGTGTTAGGATTAATCAGCTTTTTCAAGCCGGCACGGGCATCGCCACCGCCTGATTTGGCAATGAGGAAAACACCTACCGTCCAAACAAAACCATCGTTAACCAAGGCATATACGATGGCGTAAAAAAGTCCTACGGGACCGAACAATGCAGAAATTAAGGGATAACCCAAAAAAATAACGTTGCCAAACACACTCATGCAGGTGTGTATGGTATGCGTGGGGGAGGCAAGGCGAAACAGCTTGCCGCCAATATGACCGATGATTAACAGCAGGGCAAAAATACAAAGCTCTGCACCAATTAAGATGGCTGCGTTTTTTAACATGTCTGCCTGCATGACCTGACCGGTAATGGAAGTCAGGTTTAAAAGGGGTAGCGTAAATTTTAAAATGACCTTGGAAATAGAATCTTTCAAATCAGGGGTGATATATTTTGCTTTAACACCGATGAAGCCAAGAAGCATCATGATGCTTAGTATGGCAATTTGCTGCAGAATAACTTGAAAACCCATTTCATATCTCCTTTACCTTATTAACTTTTACATTTTATCATATTTTAGGGAAAAAGACAATCATTTTTTTTGTTATTGCTTTCCGTAAAAATCCTTTACAATCGATTTGGTTTATGATACAATAGGCAAAGTAGATTAAGGGTAGAAAAGGAGAAGAATCATGAGTAATCCAAAAGTGACTTTTGAAATGGAAAATGGTAAAAAGCTTGTTGCAGAGCTATATCCTGAGATTGCACCTAACACGGTCAATAACTTTATTTCTTTGGTGGAAAAGGGCTTTTATAACGGTCTTATCTTTCATCGCGTTATTCCCGGTTTTATGATTCAGGGTGGTGACCCTGACGGACGCGGTACAGGTGGCCCGGGCTATTCTATTAAAGGAGAATTTTTAATGAATGGCTTTGTGAATGAACTGAAGCATAATCGCGGTGTTTTATCCATGGCGCGTGCGCAGCATCCCGATTCAGCCGGTTCACAATTCTTTATTATGGCAGGTTCTTCACCGCATCTTGACGGTCAATATGCCGCTTTCGGTCAGGTGATTGAGGGCGATGAAGTGATTGATGAAATCATCATGACTCCGACTGATTTTATGGATAAGCCCATAGAGGACCAGGTGATGAAGCAGGTGACAGTGGAAACCTTTGGTGTGTCATATCCGGCACCTGAAACATTGTAATTATTTTTTAGAAGTGACATGAACATAAAAAAGTAGCCCCATGGGGCGACTTTTTTATGTTTTCCTACCGGCCTCTATATTCTTGCTTTAAGACTTCTGCCATTTCCTCGGGTGATTCCTGACAACCGCCGGCAAGCCACAGCTTTATGATGGCGTTAAGGCCGTTTCTGAAAAATTCAATATGATATTTTATGTTGCTGTCAATCTGTTCTTTTTCGGCGCGCTTTCTATCATATATCGAAATCAGATGTTTATCATCGTAACATAGTTTGAAATATGTATTATAGAAAATTTGGTTTTCTTTAATATGCGTAAACATCTTCAGTGCGCCGGTGCGCTCATTAAAATAATCATAGTCGGCAAATAAGTTGCTGAAATCATTTTCAAGATTTTCTCTTGTTCGGTCCGCAAGGTCAAAGATGTCAATGTAATTTGCATAGAAAGTGCTTCGATTCAGTCCTGTTACCTTGATTAGCTCGGAAATAGTTATCTCTTTCAGTTCATGAGTTTGCAATAGTTCAACGAAAGCCTTTTCAATTTTTTTCTGCGATTCTTTGCGCCGCTTGTTATTCTTTGTGTTCATATTATTCTCCATTATTCCAACAATTGTTGTAAAATTGATGATTGTTTTCTTTGTTTAAAAATATTATACTATTATTACAATAAAAAAACAAGTGTTGGATTAATGAAAGGAGATTTTAAAATGAAAAAAAGCAGTTTTTTTGCCTTAGTTATGGGTACAGTCAGTGGGGTGTTGTTTGCTCTCGGTATGTGTATGGCTCTGCTGCCGGAGTGGGATGCCTTTCAAGAGGGGATTGTCTTCGGCGCACTTGGTATCGTACTCGGCATCATAACACTTTTTGTATGGAGCAAAATGGAAAATAAAAAAATGCCTAAAATGAATGGAAAAAATGTTTTACGAATTGTTTATGGCATTTTTGCTACGCTGGTTTTCGGTGTCGGTATTTGTATGTGTCTTGTCTTGCAACAAATCGTGTGGGGTACGCTTATCGGGCTGCTCGGTATCGTTATGCTACTTGCTTTAATACCGATGATTAAAGGAATCAAATGAGAATATTAAGAATTGCAAAAAGTCCGTATTTAAGCCTTGTCTTTAACTTTTCTTATGGGGTAGGCAATGCAATCATAGGCTTTTTTGTGCACTCGTGGTGGTTTGTTACGGTAGGGGCTTATTATACTGTGCTTGCAGCCGCTCGCTTTTCTGTATTAAAAATCAAACGACAGGCAAACGCAAGTGCAGATGTGCAGCTATTTGCAAAGCGTGTAACCGGAGTTTTGTTGGTTATGCTTTCTTGTTGCCTGGTTGGTGTGAATGTTCTGTCTGCCGTCGAAGAACGTGGTATCGTTTTCCATGAAATCTTGATGATTGCTATGGCAACGTATACTTTTTCAAAAATCACAATTGCAATCATTGGGATGGTTCAAGCAAGAAAAGCAGAATCACCATCTGAAATGACACTACGAAACATATCGCTTGCTGATACATTTGTTTCTATTTATACATTGCAACGGTCTATGCTCGTATCCTTTCCCGGCATGGAGCCAAACGAAATTTTAGTCTTTAATATTTTAACGGGAACAGCGATTTGGCTTATCGTACTGTTTCTCGGAATCAATCTAATAGGAGGAAAGCACATAAACATGGCAAAATCCAATATTTTAAAAGCAAATGAAAAAATCGCCAAAACAGTAACAGGCGGTTATAAGAAAATTGAAAAGGGCGTTGTTGAAGGTTATAAAAAAATTGAGCAAAGTGTTGTTGATAGCTACACAAAAATAGAAGATAAATTTGTCGATGCATATCTCACAAAAGACGGCGAAACTGTTGAAGAAGCCAAAGCGAGACTGAAAAAAGAGCATAAATAGGCGATGCAGTGGGGTGGTTCTTTTGTCAAAAAAACCAATCCAATAAAATCAAAACTTTCTATAAAACAAGGAGGCAGAACTGATTGAGGTTCTGCCTCCTTGGTGTTTATATGGTATCTTTTCTACACATTAACGGAATAATCTTTTTTAAATCCGTGTGCACCAAAAATTTGCCAATGCCCGACGCCGAGCCTTTGCATAATTGCATTTCTTTCTTCCAAACACAACTTTGCATCGGTATCAACCGAAGTCATTAAAATGGGTGCATATTGATTATATTCAGCCTGCTGTGCTGTAAGACCGTGTGTGTTGATGTAAATATCACCCGTAATTGCAATATGCTTTGCATAGTCTATCAGCACAATCTCACCGGGTAGATGCCCGCCTTTGCCTTCATATACTTCAAAATGCAATTCTTCAAAGTCGAAAAAGCCAATCTGTGTGAGTGGCTCGGTAAGCTTTTCCACATCATTCCACATAGCTGTTATCTTGTCAGAATTCACAGTTTGGTATGAGGTGAGAATTTTGCAAATATTTATATACGGCTTATGGAGAGGATTTGATTCTCTGTATCCGTTCTTACCTTCGTATTCATTCACAAGACAATTTGCAGTCTTTGTACTTGCAATCACCTTATCAAATATTGGCAACAGTCCAGTGTGGTCAACATCTGCATGCGTTACCAGTATTGTTTTTTCCATCGAATCAAATTCAGGCAGAATTTTTCTGAATACTTCGAGCATCTCATCGGCATAGCAGGCATAACCGCTATCTACAAACAATACTTTATCATTGCTTTTTATAATGATTGTATTACTGCCGCAAGGCGGTTCAATCAATATTATCTCTGTATTTTCTGTTATCTTATGAGTGCTTATGCGAGGGTTGAAATTTTTACCCTTGGATGAGCCGAGTAGTTCTGCAAATTTGCTGATGCTGTCAAATGTTCTATATGGAGATAATCCCTGTTCATCCAGAGTTTGCATTGCAAGGTTGACGTGCACCAAAAGCTCGCGGCTCACTTCCTCTGAAAGCCCCATTGTCTGCGATAAGCCTAATACATAGGTGTTATAAAAAATGCTGTTATCATAAACCTTTTCAGAGCTGTTGTAGTCTATCACACGAACCTTGCAAAGCTTTTCAGCTTCTTTTAAGAATTCCGAAATTTTATTATAATCGTCAACATAAAGTCCCATTTTGAAATATTGATAGTCTGTTCCGTTCTCCTGAGAACTGATGTAGGAGATGTTGAAATTAAATTCATTAATGAGCTGGAGTACACTGGTTACACTTCCCGGAACATCGGGGAGACAGAATTCAATCAAAACAATGCTTGTTTTATTTGCATTACCCTGCAGATATCCGATTTTCTCAAGCTCAGTATCTGCTTTCTTTAATTGTTCCTCTGTGCCTTCGGCATCAATGAATAATGTGTGAGAATCAACAGCTTTGTTATAGCTTACGCGGGTAATGTTGATTCCTAAAGCCGAAAAGCATTTACTTGCCTTTAAAAATGCGCCGATATGATTCGGCATGGAAGTTACATATGTTTTTTTCAATCAATTCACCTTCTTTTATAAGCGTTTGCAGAAATATCAATCAAACTCTTGAAAAATAAACCACATCACCAATTTATATAAAGACGAGAGATTTCATTGTTCTTGAAAATCTCTCGTCTTTTGATGTTACTTGTTCATTTTTTCTAAATCGTTTTTACGGATTTCAACACGTCTTACTTTACCGCTGATTGTTTTTGGAAGCTCATCCACAAATTCAACAATTCTGGGATATTTGTAAGGAGCAGTATGTGTTTTAACATATTCCTGAATTTCTTTTTTCAGTTCTTCCGTGCCTTCTGTTCCCTTTACAAGTACGATGGTAGCCTTAACAATCTGACCACGAACTTCATCGGGAACCGGCGTGATTGCACATTCCAAAACGTAAGGAAGCTCCATGATAACACTTTCGATTTCGAAAGGTCCAATGCGGTAGCCGGATGATTTGATCACATCATCAATACGACCGACGTACCAAAGATATCCGTCTTCATCCATGGTTGCCTGGTCCCCTGTGTGATAGAATCCATCATGCCACACTTCTTTTGTTTTTTCTTCATCCAGATAATAACCGATAAAGAGACCGCAAGGGATATCATCCTTTACACGGATACAGATTTCGCCTGCATCACCGGTTTTACATTCGTTGCCATCAGGATCAAGAACGACGACATCATAAAGAGGACTTGGTCTGCCCATGGAACCGATTTTCGGGGTAGAACCGACGAAGTTTGCAATTGAAAGCGTGGTTTCGGTCTGACCAAAACCTTCCATGATGGTCAGTCCGGTTGCTTTTTTGAACTGATTAAATACTTCCGGATTGAGCGCTTCGCCTGCTGTTGTCGCATACTCAATAGAAGAAAGGTCATACTTTGACAAATCTTCTTTGATAAAGAAACGATACATTGTAGGCGGTGCACAGAATGTTGTGATATGGTATTTAGCAAACATCGGTAAGATATCTTCCGAATGGAATCTGTCAAAGTCATATGTGAACTGTGCTGCTTCGCAGAGCCATTGTCCTTAGAGTTTACCCCAAAGAGCTTTACCCCAACCTGTATCGGAGATTGT
Organism: Clostridia bacterium; assembly: GCA_045595795.1. Lineage (GTDB taxonomy): Bacteria > Bacillota > Clostridia > UBA1381 > UBA9506 > UMGS755. The sequence goes on from JAZOBC010000077.1 coordinate 46,550, forward strand.
AAAGTGAAGTCCGTCAGGATTTACATTGTGCCAGTGTTTAGCAGTAGGATAATGACCGAGTGCATATTTATATGAATGAGTTGCAATGCGGGGATAGCCTGTTGT
>JAZOBC010000078.1:0-13719 GCA_045595795.1 Clostridia bacterium
TGTTCGCCATCGCCGCACGCTTTATAATGCTCTCAGACTCACTGCTCCCCACGCGGTCTGTCACCTTTTCTCGACTCATTTTAACACTATGCCCTGAGGCGACAAGCAATGCTCTCAGCTTGTCCGCTATGACAAACGCTCTCTCGTGCTCTAAAAGTCCACAGCCTGATGCACCGGTATCGCCACCGGTGGGGTTATGTCCCGCATCTATGAAAATTTTCATATATTATTCCTCCTTTACGCGCAATTCTCATTCGTGGTTCATGCTAAAATTTTCTTCATTCTCCATCGCCTCCAGTTCCTTACGCTTAATGTCTGCGTATTCATCCTGCGTAATCTCTGTCCACGCATTTACATCGGCATCTACTGCAAGAAAAACCTCTTTGCCGTAATGCTCTCCGTCTGTTAGCACCATGCCTTCTGATGCTGTCAGCTTTGTGGTTGTAATTGTTTCTGTCGTCACGCGCTCACCCCCTCTACAAGTGTTATAGTCCAGTTAGATTTCGTTGCCACAAGATTTGTCCATTCTGTCGCTGTTGTAGAGCCAAAAGCTGCAGTTACAGCCTCAGTCGTCAAGGTCAGCGTCTTACCGCTTGCGCTATCAGATAAATGCTCAATAATACCTTTGATGCTTGCCTTAGACAGAACCACACTAAATTCAAAAGTAATATTTTGACCAATACTTCCCTCAAATGTAATATCAACCAAAGCTCTGCAGTTATAAAAAGTGCTATCAAAAGTTGTGCTTTCCTTTACTCTTAACACGTCAATCGTTACAAGACGTGAACAATTTTGGAATGTTGCCGTATATGCGGATTGTACCGCCCAATTTAAATCAGGAACATGCGTTAAATAAGTGCATGTTTGAAATTGGTGCGTACCACTATAAGTAACCTTTTCAAAAGAAATGTTCTTTGGTAGTTCCGTTCCTTGATAGCTGGAAAAAATTCGATAAATACTACTTGTTGGATATACTGTTTGCGGAAATGTGAGCCATGAATAATCTGTCCAATAAAAAGCATATTGATAATCTTTGCGGTTGTAATTCCATGTAATCGCATTACAAAACCTTTCTATTCCCTCAGTTTCTCCTACCTCTTTCCCTACCTCATACACTTCGCCAATACTTGTCACCATTTGGTCAAGACTCAGCTTGTCCGTGCCACCCGTTTTCTCCCGAATGCTGTCAGCTATGGCAGTCATTTTTTCATTCACGCTCATCACCAGGCACCCCCTAAAATGGCATCATCAACATAAGAGTGAATTTCTGCCTTATCCGCCTCCGTCCAGTAGTCAATGCCCTTTTGCGGCGCGTAACCACTCTCACCCTTCTCACCCTGCGGACCCGCCTCACCTTTTTCTCCTTGTGGAATGCCAAAGGTCAGCAAAATGGCCCCATTCTCCTCCGACTTTTCAACCGTCGGCGCACCGCTCTCAACCGCCACCGCCGCAACGCTGAGACCGGCCACCCCAGAAAGCACCCGCTCAGCTTCTTTGAGCGCACCTTCTGCTTGATTTGCCTTGTGCATCAGTTTAGCAAGAACCGGCACGGTATCTTTTGCCACAAGGTCTTGCTCACCATAGCCATCTCTAACTTCCATCACCAGTTCTTTTGCGGTCACATAGCCACCTGTCGGCAGCGACAACGCCACTTCCATACTAAGTAGACCCGGAATAGCATATACATCAGACTTCACATCATAATAAGCAACACCGTTTTCTTCCACAACGCCGACATCTACAATCATAGTCCCATCCGCTCGTTTTGCTTTCACTGTCAGCCCACAACCTGTAACATCATACGCTATCCCGTTTGAAAAAAAGGAAAAACACAAACGGTACGCCATAACATCACCTGAGGTAAACACGAAATCTGTATATTGTGTTCGTTCTGACTGTAAGTGAATTTGGGTTTTATATGTAATCATCAAAATTCCCCCTAACATAAATGTACTTTAATCGTCACTTCTGAAGGTGGCATGTTTTTTAGTGACCAACCGGCGTCTAAGCCGCTTCGATAAGCTCTTAAAACACCATCTGTTCCCAGTTCAAGTCGCAAATACGCATAAGCCAATCCGCCACGTTCCTTCTCACAAATGCCGACAAGCAGCTTCCCGTCCTGATTCTGTGATTGTACAAAACCTGCATTAAAATTATCTGTAGCGTATAAAAACGTTGACATAACGCTATAGCTTTCCCCTGACAGCAAATTAACAAAGCCGCAAAAACAGTTATATTTCAGTTCACTTGTTACATAATCGTCGCAATAGACAATCGCATACTGATACCCCAACTGATCGGGATTGATTTCCGCAATTAAAACCTCAGAAAAGTCTGTAGCGTCCCACGTATATCGAAATGAACAGTCCATAGCATGATTCAGCCCGAAATTGGAATGCTTCATCACGGCCTTATCTGCATGCCCCATAACGTTTCCGTCTTCATCAATGATGCCAAGCACCACATAGTCCTTTCCTGCTGGCTCTGTAGTCGTGCACCGAGGTGCCACAAACCCGGTTAAGGTGTCCTGATAAAACCAAACGTAATGCAAAATTCCCGGCTCATAAGAAAGTGTAACTCCCTCTGTATCAATTTCCACACGCTTACCGTCAGACATAAACAATACACCGGTACTCACAGTCACAACTCCATCCGATGCAATCAGTGTACAACCGCGAGAGACGCCCTTCGAAATCAAACTGCCTGAAATCTGATTCAAATCCTCTGTTCCATAGGTCATATCGTCTGCAAAATCCAAAACTGCGCCACCCAGTTCCTCTGCAATGGCGTTCAAACTTTCCTCTGTAACGACTTGATTATCTAAAAAATTAACTTGATAACTCAACTGATTCCCTCCTTAAAGATAGGTTGTTCTCCTACTCTGTTTGGCTCATACCAAAGCATTGTTCCCACAATTCGCCGCAATTCTTCGGCATGAAATTGTCCTTTCTCCACGCAGCAAAGCACAGAATCTCCCGGCAAATAATCCCTTCCAAACAAAAAGTCTCTTGTTTTAAGCACCACCTGCCGCAATCCCTGGCTTTCCTTTAATTTCGCGTGTGCATCTGCTTCCTCTTGAGACGAAAGTGCTGCCTCCCAGGCATAAATACCTGATTTATCAGACGGAATATGCTCCAAAAAGTCTGTATGATTCTCTGACTTTTTCCAAATACCATTCTTATTATCACAAATAATGTAGTCACCGTCATACAAGGTTAAACCAAAATCCTTAACACTTTCTGTATTCCGAATCACAACACGGTATGTCATGGCATAGTTTTCCGGATTTCCATTGTGTAGAAACGGTTCATTGCTTTCTGCATTCCACGATCCCATGTAGTGCAATCTTTGTCTGTAATATCCTCCGGTAAAATAGTCCTGCAAATCCTCCGTATATTGAAAATCATAGACATTTTGATTATCCTCTGACAACACAATCGGCAACTCTCTTCCCTTTGTTAAAGAAAAAAACCATTTCCCGCTTTCCACATCAAAGAAAACTCTGTGTCCTGCCTCTACTTGTGCTGCGCAGCTTTGTAACAACTCAAACAAAGATTTTGGCGCCGTTACTTGTAGCTGCACCTCTCCAAATTCCACATCCTTGCATGTCTCAAAAACAAAACAATCCACTTGACCAAGAGCCCGCTTAATCAAATAAGCACAAACGGTTTGAGCATCCTTTCCGGTCAGAATACCTTGCTTACATAAGCTATCCGTATCAACATCGTCAAAGATGCAAAACCGCGTCAAAATCCAATTACAACTTTTTCCGTAAAGAACGCCCTCCGTCGTTAATTGGCGTCCGGTCACAATCGCTTGCTTATCGCCCTGAATAGCAATCAAATATTGCTTCTGTGTCAGAATCTCCGTCAAATTTCCTCCAAGCGGAAAATGCATTTCAAATGTTCCTACTTCATTTTCATACAATGTCCAAAAGCAAGATAAAATATCATGCTCAACATGCAAGAGTTTTCCATCAAAATCATAAAATCTCACATCTTCCATTAAATCACCGCCTCAAGATACCGATGATCACAGCTAATAGATACATTCATATTAAGGTTTTCACTATGACGAATCACTTCAACATCATTTTCTCCCGGATCCAGCCAAAAATCTGACAAATAAGATTCCTTGCCAAGTGAAAACATAATGTTCCCGTTTCGATCACTCCTGATACTTCTTTTCGAAATGTCAAGCGTCACGGTTTCTCCCTCCGCAATCTCATACAAAAGTTCAATCCGCTTCCCATTTGTATGATTCACAATGCTAATGCCCGATCTTTCCTCCACGACTGCTTCCTTGCTTTGCTGAACGCCAAAAAACGTGATGATGGGCTCGGATAGCACGTCACCACGATTCACCAGAGTTCTCCGCATAATTCGCTGTGTAAAAACACATGGTAGCGTAAAACTGCCACGAATCAAATCCGTTCTTGAAAACAGTACCTCCTGCATCTTTACAACATCTGTAAAATATGGTTTGTCGCAGGTGAATTGCAGCACAAAAGAGGCAATCTGCTTACCATGCCAAACAGGTTCCTCCACCTTGGTGCAACGACATACTATTTGCCTTTTAATTGCTCCTGACCATAGCGTCATTACGCCGGGCATATATATAATCTTCAGCAAACGTCTCAACTCTAATGGTGCATTCTGTTGACAACACAAATCCACAGATAGTGTAATTAAGCGCACAGAGTCCTTTTCAGAAATCAGCGTTTGACCGGGCTGATTCACATAACTGGCCGTTAGATATTCTTTCTCAGGCATTCCCAGTCCATGGATGCGTTGCAGGTATATCCCGTTCCCATAGCGTTGTCTGCCACCACCGTTAATTTGTAAACGCCCCACTTCATTTTCAAATAACAGCTTCATCCTCATTCCCCCCTCAGTTTCACAATATCAGCATGCATTCTTGCACTAAGCAGTTGCTCTGCAATCGTTTCGCCGGCGCTGTTTAACACATAGGTAATGTTAACGTTTTTTTCTTGGGTGCTGACCTTCTCTGCCATATTTTCTGCTTTATGCCAAACACCGGGCGCTTCTGAAGTCACGTGACTCACAGCCTCTTGTAAAATATTCTTTAAAGACTGCATTTTCTCTACAAACCCCTCTCCAAAAGCATCCGCAGCTAAAACGCCCTCTCGAAAGAACCCTTCCGGAATTGTTCCATACCACTCCGTCAAAGCCTGTTCAACCTGTAAAAGCACTTCTTTTGTTTGATCGGCATATACGCTACCGGCGGTCTGCTGGGATAAATCCCGAATAGCCTTCCAATCATTCAGATAGCCACGGCGTTCTCCATCTCCCATACCCAAAAACTGGCTCATATATCGGATGCCGTCTGCTACCGAAAGGTTTAAAACTCCTTGAAACAGCTGATTGGGAACCTCCTCCATCCCTTTCATTTGTTCCAAAAGGGAGGCGTATTCCTCCAGTTCGGCGCGTTCTTCCGATAAATCCAGAATCATTTCCTCGAAAACAAGTTTACTGCCCCCCGGTCCTGCGTTCACAAAGGTGATGGTACGTTCATCAAACATTCCACCATAATCCTGCATTTTCTCTACCATCCGTTCGCGAGACCGTTCCAACGCCTCCAGACTATCCGTTGCATTTTCTGCAATTTCACCGAACGAATTGGTAATCTTCTGTTTATACGCCTGTATCTGCGCTTCAACTTCCTCCAAATGAGCTTTGAGCGACTCTAAATATTCCTGATTTGACTTTTTCTGCAGGCGTAATCTTTCATTCTCTATGACAATCTCCGCCTGCGCGGCCGTTCTTGCCTTATTCAAACGATTTTGATAATCCCTGCGATATTTAGCCTCCTGCGCAGCCTCATTTTCCTTCTCTATGCGCTCCATCTCTTGCTGGTATTGCGCCTGACTTTCAAGTAACTCGCGGCTCAGCATATCCGCTGCATCACGAACACTTCCTGAGCCGTCCGCTATTCCCTGACTCAGGCTATCTCCCATGAGTTTTCCCAATCGTTCAAAGCTTTCCTGTATGTCTTTTTTTACCTCATTGTCATGCTCTGCCATGCTTCTCACCTCTCCACTACAACAATCCATCAAAAACTGCTGCCAAATCTTCATCACAAACCACATGGTTTTCTGTTTTCCTCAGCCGATATAGCTGCTTCATTTTTTGATAAAACCGTTTTTGTTCTTCATTCTTGACAACAGAAAGGTCAACGGAGCGATAATGCACCACCTTGCAAAATCGCGTATTTTCATCAAGGCCCAAAAGAAGCGCCTTAAACTGAAACCAATGCAAGGACTCCTTCATTAAGTCAATCCCATATTGCTGATAAAACCCGGCATAAATCAAAGCCGCATCCTGGCTAAAGCTATAAATCTGACGGCCTTTTCTTTCCAAGGCTGTTCCTTTCTTCTTAACCCCGCCTGCATAAAAATCCGCCATACCCAAAACAGCATCCTCCAAATTTTCTGGTAAAACAGGATAACAAAGCGCCAAAAGTTCCGGTAGCTTAGAAAGAAAGCTTCCTTCTTCTTCAAATAAAATCCGTTCCACCTCAACCCACCGCCTAAAGTCTGTATAAATCCTGTATTTTTTCTCCCCACAAGTAACCCATGTAGGTAAACTGTCAGATAATAGCCTGTGCATGTTTACATCGCTCCGCTTCTGTTGATTGCCATAGAATAGGAATCCTACACTGTTTGTGTAAATTCATTACAAAAACAGTGCAAAAATTCCCTTTTCTCAGTTAAATGTACAAGTGCTCCAATCATCTGCACTCACAGCCGTACCAACTTGCTTTTCTCCTTTGACTTTAAAGGTACCGGAATAGCTGTAACTATCCATTGAGCCACCCTCAGAATCACAAATTACTGCAAAATCACGGCACACTGCCGGACAACTTCCCGTTTCATCCATCTGTGATAAATCAACAATCAGGATAGAACGCACAGCCGTCTGGCCCACCAGTTCCTGCTCCGCAATTAATACCATATCCCTATGGACCGGATCATCCTTAAACTGGTCAAAGCTGTAAGAAATACTGGGACTATAGCCAACAACATCCGACTGCTCAAACGCCTCATCCACATATTGTCTGCTGTAAGTCTGCGCATTCATTTTTTTGGAAATTTCACTGAATCCACGCATTCTATGAAAGGTCACAGTCCCCTCACTGTCTGTCACACCATAAAAGGTCAACTTGTCACTACGCTTCACAATTTTATTCATTCTTAACACCTCACATCTGATAATAAATCAATCTGCAATCCATGCCATAACGGTTATCACCATAACCTCTTGCTTCCAGGGCACCACAAGAACGCACCTCAATTTCATGCGCCACTTGGCCCTTGCCAAGCAGCGGTAGATTTTCACCCGATTCAAGCCAGTCTGAAAGTCCCTGATAAAAACTCACCCAAGTGCTACCATCAGGCACATTTTGCCCGACACGGTTTGAAATCCTGAACTGAAACTGTCTCACGCTGCCGCCATCAGCATGCCGTCTCAGAACAGGTTCACATGGTAGTGCCTGCACGCTCACCGTTTGACAGTCATCGCCTAAAAAATCTGCTGTAAGTAGCACATCCTCAAGCAGAGAACACCCCTTTAAAAACGTCATCATCGTTTGTAGCATTCTCCAACCTCCTAACGTCTTCCGATCACTTTCCAATGGGAAAGTGGACTTTCTTGTTTCCTGTTATCGCACACCTGCGTCACTGTAAACCAGCACTGACTCCCCTCGCGGCAAATTTCGTCACCGCAAACAATCGGTATAGCCTCTTTATTGAGAATTCGAACAATGATTTGTCCGTTTTTGCGAAACCCGCTACCATCAATCTCAATCGCATCTGTCACGGTACATAAAACACCACAAAGGCTCTGCTCAGACACAACTCCGGTTCTGCGATCTAAATGCCTAATCAAAATTTGATCCTTCAGGTTCATAGTCGCCGCCCCCTGAAAAGCACACCATCATCGCCTAAATATTGCCGGATGATTTGCCTAATTTCACAGTTTTTCCCACCATCATACGTCACATCATAGCCATCAACGCTCTCTCGGCTCACACCCAAACGCCTGTCCTCAAGATACAATCTGTCGCAAATTTCACAAAGCAGTCGACTCAGCTTGCCTGAATCCGGCATGTTTTCCTCTACTCGCATCATGCTGTCAAGCAAAACCCCGGCACGGTAAGTATATTTCTCAAAAACGGCCTGTGGTACTTCTGTTCCTCCATAGATCTGACTGTAAAAATCATAGTCAACCTGCACCATCATCATCCCCCCTTGCAAGCCTCCGGGGCAAACGCCCCGGAGTGATGTAACTGCTTTTTATCAGCCGTTTGTTACAAGCTTGGCAATGGGAATTGCCTTCGGATCAAAGGCAATAGACCAGTTCGCTGATGCACTCAGTTGCTCATCAGTCGGGCTATTCGTCCAGCCAGAAGAAGGTGCCGTAAAGGAAAAGCCGTTGGGATGAATGGTTTCACGAATTCTGGTATACAGCGTATCCTGTCCGCCATTCTTGGAAGGATCACGATACACCTCTGCCGGTACCTCCACACGACCTTTCGCAGTACGGATAGAGCCCTCACCTAATAAATAGGTGGTGTAACTGCTTAAACCGGTTGTAGAATCCTGTGCAACAGGCACGCCATCGTCAATAATAACAGTATAACCGCTTACAGTTGCCAAACCGGTCGGACGCTGAATGCCATTCACATCTGTGTATTTCCAGAATTCTAAAAGCTGCTGATTTTCCAAAGACTTAGCCACATGTGAGTGCATAATAGCCAAAGAAAATAAGTTTTTATTATCACCAAGTGCCTTAGTAGCAAGATCATTTAAATCAGTCGCACCAATCATATAAGCACTCTCAGTCGTAGAAGATAAATCCACAATATGGTTATCTTTCCACTTTTTCGCATTGCCGGAAGAACCGCTAATGCCGAAAATAGCGTTTAAAATAGAAAGCAGCGCTTTCTGTCTCTGCTTCGCCCAATATTTACCGATTGTGTTTGCAATATGGCCCATAGGGTCAGCGCCGGAAAGCTCAGAAGCAAAATTGCGTGCCGTAAAGCCCTTGCCACGGCCATAAACCACACCGGTCTGATTGCCGCCGGCAGGTTCAGATGCCGTGATATCCGTCACACCGTCATAGTTATCAGGCTCACCTTCCAACACGCTGTAAAACGGAACGGTATAAAGGCTACCATCATTTTGGATGCGTGCCTCAATCACGGCGTCATCCACCAAAGCACCGCTATCAATCATAGCTGTCTTAGTCGGATCAGGTGCTGCGCCCCAGCTCTGCACAAAAATTTCCTGATCAAACGGAAAATTTAAATAAGTTGACATGTTAATTCCTCCTAAAAAATCAAATCATTGACTGATACAAACCCGGCTGTTCCTTCTTCAGTTTCAACCGTTCCATATAAGTCATCTTGCGGAATTCCTCCTGCGATACGGTCTCATGAGAAGCTGCAGGACGAATGAACTGCGGATTTCCGCTGTCTGCTTCAAACAAATAGCCATTTTCCAGCTTCAGCTGTTCTAACTGACTGTCCAGACCCTGTAACTTACCATCCACCAAAGAAATTCCTTCCATGTTCAGTAATGCCTTAACTGCAACCAGATTGCGCGCTTTGGCTGCTATCAATGCATTGTCAAGAACATGATTCATGCAAATCTGTTCTTCTCTCTGCTTTGCTGCCGCCATATCTTGATCATATTGCGCCTGCAAGGCTGAAAGCTTTTGCTGCAAATCTACACGCTCCATCTGTTCTTGCTCTTTGAGCTTTTCGCGAAGTTCTTTCACCTCTTCGCCTCTTTGGTTAAAGTCAGACTTCGGAACAAATTTCTTCCCCAGTTCTTCTTGAAACCGCTTCAGAGTTTCCTCCGTCACCGCTTCACCAAACAGTTCTCTTAAAATTTCTCGCATTTCTGCTCCTTTCTCTGCGCCTTCCTTTTATGGTAGCCGGTCCTACCTCTGCGCCCTCTATTTCTATTCCGCCGATTCAGGCGGTTATCATCATGGCAAACTGGCGGAATATTGCCATAGGTCTGTTTAACGTCTGCTACCCAAAGACAATCACTTACTCATCCAAAGGCAAATGCTTCTGCGCCTGCTCCTCTGTTTCGCCCAAATACCAGGTACGAAGCTCCCATTTGTTTAAAATACCTCGTTGCACCAGCTGCATCATTTCCTCAAACTGTGTGCTTCTGTCCGTCACGGTGCTGTCGTCAAATTCAAAAATAACCTCATGCTGGCCCTCCGGCAACAAAGAAAAAATTGTGGCAATCATATCCAGACCATCGACCAAATCTTCCAAGGCTTTTTGCAACGATTTCTGGATATCTGTAATGGTCGCATATGAACGCTGACGCAAAAGTTTTAATTCCGTCGCTGTTCTGGCGGCATTGTTTAAATTCGAAACTGTCCCTCTTGCCAAACCGCATAAATCCTCAATTCGAATTAACATCTCATTGAGCCCGTCTAAATATGAACGGTCACGCAGCATTGGTGCAAACACGCTGTATAAATCACTGCCACCGGCATCCACATCCAACGCACGGAATAATCGCTGATTTAAGGCCGGCATTTTCATGTCACCGTTTTCCAATAACAGGGCATCAACACTGGCATCCACAGCCAGTTCACCACCCTCATATTCCCAAACGAGCCGTGAAAATTGTTTGTCCGCTTCTCTGAGCAAATCCACACTCTTCGCATAGACTGAAACGCCCAACGGCGAATCCATATCCACCGTATTGGCAAGTGGCATTTTAAAATAAGAAAACAAGGGTTTCTCTGCCCCTGCAATGGTAACAGAGGTCTCCAATTCCGACCATTCCGGAACATCTGTTAAGGAAATCGGTTTCCCCAATCCTAAAAACCCTCCACCGCCAAAAGCATAGTTTCGCACCGTAACGCCCTGCGAATCAAGCGTGTGCTCCTCCAGTCTCGTATAGAAGCGTCCATCCTTTTTCAGTTGCTCTGCAAACACCGCCGAAACCACACGTCCACGACTGTCAACCGCCAAGGGGAAAAACCGTTCCGGTCTCACATATTCCACCGCCAACCGATTCCTGTCAAGATATGGTTTAAACACTATCCCTCCCACCGCACAGGCATGCTCCGTACACCGTCTTATGTCAAACAAAACATCCTGATACACAAGGCTGTTCAGCGCTTCCGCTCGTCGACTTCCTGTCACCTTAGACTGAAAATCCAACGTTGACTGGCAGGCAAGCTCCGCCGCAATGGCAGATGCCAAGTTCATGCTGACAACCTGCTCGCTTTTCCAAGGTGCCCGATTGCGGTATAATCTGCTCCAAAGTGCCATAGCAGAGCTCATCTCCGGCGAAACCAAAACCTCGCGATCCAAAGCCTTTTCAATACTTTTTGCAAAAAGAAAATTACCTGTTTCTAATTCTGTCATTTGCCTCTCCTCCTCCAAACTTCCTCTAACGCGTAGCGCACGGCATCAATGGAATGATTCTGTGCATCCGGATACCCGCTCACCACGTCTCCATTCTCCGTCGTCTCATATTCATATTCTAAAAATTCCTTTGCCGCAAAAGGGCAACGCACTGGGTCAATCACAATCTCTGCCAGTGACGAAAGCCACTTCATGGAATATTCCACACTGCCGGGACCTTTTTTCGCACGCCGAACAGAAAAACCCATTTCTCGCAAATCAGCAATAGATTTCGGTCCCTCACCACCGGAATCCGCCACGATCTTATCCCGACTTGTCATACCGTGCTGAGATAAAAGCTGCCCAATCTCCCGATTCGGTAATTTATGTCCGCTGATTTCATCAAAAATCAAAAGCTTTCGCTCATTCGGCAAATAGCTCATGCGGTGAAAACGGAACGGATCAGGATACCAACCCCAGTCAATCCCATTATAAACGCGGTCAAAGCCTGCAATCTCCGCATCGCAAATTGCACGAACCGTCACATTGCCAAACACACAACCGCCCTCACCGTTAGCAATACCACCATATTCATGCTCATACGCAGCAGGATTCACTTGCTTCAAATGTGCCGCTTCCTCCAAAAATACCTTACCAAGCCACTCCGGAGGCACCTCTAAATAAGTGCTGTGCTGCACAAACCGTGTCTCTTTTGGTATCAACACATACTGATTGGCCCAACTTCCTGCCGTCTTCGGCGGGTTAAAGGATTTAAAAATATAAGCATCATCACCGCCGCGAATCACGGATTGCTCAATACTTCTGATTTCCTCCTCGCCGCAAAACTGATCAAGTTCCTCAAACCACAAAATACCGATATAGCCAAACGGGACCTTGATAGACTTCAGCTTCGCCGGGTCATCTGCCCCACGAAAATAAATTTTCTGTCCTGTGGGCTTATAAATCATCTCCATGGGATTCACCCGACAGTCAAAATCCTCCGTCAGTCCCAGCTCTGTAATGGCCCACTTCATTTGTGCATACACACTGTCTCTGAGGGTATCCTTAACACGTCGGCATAAAACTGCGTGTAACAATGGGTTTGACAACAACAAATCCACGACCGCCAAGCTGATAAAAGTCGATTTTGCACTGCCTCTGCCACCATAGAGCACATATTCGGTATGTGCTTTTCGCTTCATATCCCGCCACACCTCAAGATAGGGTGCCGCAAGCATCTTAGCAGGCATCTCAAATGGCTTCTTTTCGCTCTGACAAGCTGCCTCAGTCAGCGTTCTCACCTCTTTAATGGCATGTAAGTCTCCGGACTTTGCACGTTCAACCAACGCCTTTGCAATCGCCATGGCATTATCTGTTTCACCGGCAGCACCTTCTTGGTTTAACATTGAATTCGCCGGCTCCTCCAATAGCATTTGCACATATTCTGCCATGCCGACCTTTTCATGCTGCACTCAATCACCCCCTCACGCAAAACCATATTACCACAAAAATTTTTCCCAAAGTGCAATTTGCAAAATTGACAAATCATTGTACGTTTGTCTGCATTTTCTCTTCTTTTTTGTAAATTTGCATACAAAAAAACGATGATGACAGAAATTCTCTATCATCATCGTTTTTTTAATTCTATATAATTTTTAAAGACAAGGGTTCCCCTCAAGCCGTTCCCTTACGTTCCTGCCCCGAATTCCTTTTTCTCGTTGCCACAGGCAACATATCGAGCCGTCAAGCATATCGAATCATTTATGACATATCGAGAATTCGTCAGAATTCTTATCGACGATTTCATCTTTGATGAAATCATTATATCATACCACCAAAAACTTTGCAACACCAAAGGAAAAAGAGCAGCAAGTGCTGCCCCTTGTTGAGTTGTCATCGCGTGTCAACAGAACCGTCCCCTTGACACTCAACAGAACTGTCCCCTTGACACTTGTCACACGACACTTGATAGAAAATTACTAGTAAAGATAAAAATTGCGTATAATCTATTGAGCTTAAAACGGGAATTTAAGCATACCGTTAACGCAACAGAAATATACATCTTTAACAAAAAGCTACTCACATATAATAAAGTCTTGCCATTACAAAATAAATTAAAAATTAGGGAGAAGATCTGCAGTAATACAAAACGAACAAAAATCCATTGTAGGATTGCTTTAACGATAAATTCTAGCGCACAATTATCAATATTAGCTTTTGATTTTTTTAATAACCATCTAATTAAATACTTATTATATAGATAAATTATGAATATTCCCAATAAAGATATAACTTCTAGAAAAATCATCTGTATGA
>JAZOBC010000079.1:0-10586 GCA_045595795.1 Clostridia bacterium
CGGCAAAGAGGTTTTTCTTGCAGTAGATGCCGATGTAAATGCGTGGACAGAGATTACACAGGATGAATACGCAGACATTAAGCGTAAGGAACTGGAGGAGATGGAGAATGAATATGTTGACTAATGAAGATTGGGCATAAAGGAGGAGTCGAGCATGAGAATTTTCATAGATGCAGGTCACAACCCCATTGGCGGCGATACCGGTGCTTCGGGCTGCGGACTTTTGGAGCACGAGAGAGCGTTTGTCATAGCGGACAAGCTGAGAGCGTTGCTTGTCGCCTCAGGACACAGTGTTAAGATGAGTCGAGAAAAGGTGACAGACCGCGTGGGGAGCAGTGAGTCTGAGAGCATTATAAAGCGTGCGGCGATGGCGAACAATTGGGGTGCTGAGCTTTTTATCAGCATTCATTGCAATGCGTTTAACGGCAAGGCGAAAGGTACAGAGAGTTTGGTGTATTCTCTTGGCAGTAAGGCTTATGAATATGCAAAGCGTGTGCAGTCTGCCATTGTATCAAAGCTGGGGACTGTCGACAGAGGGGTTAAGGAACGGCCTGATTTGGGTGTTCTGAAACGGACCGCAATGCCTGCTATTTTAGTGGAGACGGCTTTTATTGATAACCAGTCAGACAGCGAGCTGCTGCGAAACCGCAGCGACGATTTTGCAGAGGCGATTTTTCAAGGCGTCACAGGAAAGAAGGTAGAGCAAGACGAACAGGGGCAAACGGTGATGAAAATGCCCGAGAATGTATTTGTGCAGGAAATTATGCCGAACAACTTTCGCATAGCGGTATGTGACTGTAATAAGCGGCATGTGGGTAAAAAGCGATACTTCAATGCAGGTTATTTTTCTGCCGGTAATGGCGTGGTGGTTCCTGTTGGCAATCTGGCATCTGACGGGAATATCATTCTGCAGTCTAAGGACAACGCAGGGTGGATTAACGTGGCGGGCAAGGCACTTACCACCATTTATACCACCGCAGATGGTGGGTGCGGCATCATCAAAACAGACCGGCTTGACAATATTCCCAAACTGAAAAATGCCGTTAGTGGGATTCCCATTATTGTCAACGGCCTATATGTGCCGGTGGAGAAAATTCAGGAGGAGGGCTATGCCGGTACGGAAATGTATGATACCTGGCATGGGTTTTTGGGCATCCGGCAGAACAAACTTGTGTATGTGGCTATGAAATGCGGCTTTGGGGATATGTGTTGGGCGCTGGTGGCTTTAGGGATTTATGATGCCATTAAATTAGACGGCGGTGGGTCATTTATTCTCCATGACTGTAAGGAACTTGCCGGCACGGCTGAGAATCGGAAAATACATAATGTGGGGGTGTGGTGGTAATGTCGGAAAACATTGGTATTGCCCTCATTGGGTTGGCGGGTTCCGGCTTGGGGTCGTTAATCGGGGTGATTGCCAGCTCGAAGCTGACGCAATATCGCTTAGAGCAGCTGGAGAAAAAAGTGGAAAAGCACAACAACGTCATCGAGCGGGTATATAAGCTGGAAAAGCATGAGGCGGTTTTGGGTGAGGAAATTAAAGTTGCCAATCATCGCATTAATGATTTGGAGGAATATCATAAATAGGGGGGTGGCATGATGTTGACCCAGAAAAGATGGTGGCTGGCTGCCGGCGTGCGTGCTGTTAAGACCTTTGCTCAAACGGCAACTGCGACCATCGGTACAACGGCAGTTATGCATGAGGTGAATTGGGAATTGGTTATTTCAGCTTCTGTTTTGGCGGCGGTTTTGTCGTTGCTGACCAGTCTTGCGGGTTTGCCGGAGATAACAGTAGCGGAAGAATAGAACAGACTGATAAATGACTATTTATACCATTTTCTCCATGTGTTATGATAAAAAATTCATGGAATTATGTGAGTTTTAGAGCTATAATAATGATGAAAAATACATATGGAGAAAGGAAGCGAGTTGGATGTCAAGTTATATTGTTAAGAAAACATCGGGCGATACGTCGTGGTTTATGCGTGACCGTTTTAATATATTTATTCACTTTGATTTATATTCTATGGCTGGTCGTCACGAATGGGTTAAGTCAGAAGAAAGCATTAGTGAAGAGCATTATGATAAGTATTTTCAGTATTTCAATCCGGATCGGTTTGATGCTAAGGAATGGGCAAGAAAGGCAAAAGAGAGCGGCATGAAATATGCAGTTATGACGGCAAAGCATCATGAAGGCTTTTGCATGTTTGATTCTGCCTACACGGATTATAAATCTACAAATACCCCGGCGAAGAAGGACTTTATTAAAGAGTATGTGGAAGCATTTCGTGAAGCGGGGCTCAAGGTGGGTATTTATTATTCCTTGATAGACTGGCATCATCCTGACTATCAGATTGATATTTTCCATCCTCGTCGCAAAGAGTCTTGGGCAGAAGAGGCAAACAAAACCAGAGATATGGTACGTTACAGAGAATATGCATTTAATCAGGTGCGTGAGTTGTTAACAAACTACGGTAAAATTGATATCTTCTGGTTTGATTTTACCTATCCTAACATGGAATCTATTCGTAATGAATATAATGAGTTTGCAATTCGAGACTATAAAGAATGGATGCCCTGGACCAATACTGAGACCTGGAACAGCGAGGGTTTGGTTCAAATGATGCGGGAGATTAATCCGGACATCATGATCAATGACAGAACCGGTCTTACTCAGGACTTTTTTACACCGGAGCAAGACTTAACAGAAGAGTGGCCTAAATATCCGGGTTCGGATGAGTTGGCGGTTTGGGAAGCTTGCCAAACCTTTTCCGGTTCTTGGGGCTATCATCGTGATGAAATGAGTTGGAAAACGCCGGAGATGCTCATCCGTCTTTTGCTTGACAGCGTTTCTCGTGGTGGTAATCTAATTATGAATGTGGGACCTACTTCCCGAGGTGCATTTGACAAGCGTGCAGACAAAGCCTTGGAAGTGTTTAAAAACTGGATGATGGATAACAGCCGTTCGATTTATAATTGCACTAAGGCTGAACCGGAATTTAAAGCACCGGTGGGCACCATGCTGACACAATCTGTCGATGGAACAAGGCTCTACATTCATTTGGTAGACTATCCCTATGCAGAAATGTGCATGAAGGATATGGCCGGCAAGGTTGATTATGCGCAATTTTTGCATGACGGCTCAGAAATTACTGTTAGAGATAAAGCGAATGGCTCTGTACACTTTTTGGTTCCCGGAATTAAACCCGATCAGGTGGTTAGTGTAATTGAAGTGTTCTTAAAAACTGACAAATAATTATAAAAAAGAGGATGTTTATAACATCCTCTTTTTGCGTCTTGTAAAGTAGTTGATTTGAAAAGTTTTTTGTGATACAATAATAAGAAAGACTGTTTGAAGGTGATTTTGATGAGATTATCAGAGCTTTTGAAGCGTTCTACGCTATCTCTTTCCTTTGAGGTGTTTCCGCCCAAAACGGATATGAATTTTGATTCGGTGAAGCATGCCACAGAAGAGATTGCCCGGCTCAGGCCTTCTTTTATGAGTGTTACATATGGCGCGGGTGGCGGCACGAGTCGCTATACGTTGGATATTGCGAAAAATATTAAGGAACAATATGGAGTGCCGACGTTGGCACACCTGACTTGTGTTTCGTCCACCAAAGAGACAGTTCATGCTAAAATTGAGGCGATCAAGGCTGCCGGTATTCAAAATGTGATGGCGCTCAGAGGGGATTTGACACCGGAACTGGAGCAAAGCGACAGAAGTTTATGGCACTATCATCATGCCATTGACTTGATTCGTGAAATCAAAGAAAGCGGTGCGGATTTTTGCATTGGTGGAGCTTGCTATCCGGAAATTCATCCTGAAAGCAGCAACCAGAAGGAGGATATCCGCTATTTAAAGGAAAAGGTTGATGCGGGCTGTTCTTTTTTGACAACACAGATGTTTTTTGATAATAATTTGTTATATAATTTCTTATATAAAATTCGGGAAGCGGGCATTACTGTGCCGGTGATTCCTGGCATTATGCCCATTACAAACGCGAATCAGGTGGAGCGTGCTATAAAACTCTCCGGCTCTTTCATGCCCCAGCGGTTTAAAAGCTTGGTGGATAAGTTTGGTTCTTCACCGGCGGCCATGAAGCAGGCCGGTATTGCCTATGCAACGGATCAGATTATTGATTTGTTTGCCAACGGTATTACCAATGTTCATGTTTACTCTATGAACAAGCCTGATGTGGCAGAAAAAATAATGAATAATTTGTCAGATTTGTTGGGATGAGCATGATGCAGATGGTTTATACAAAGTCATATCGACCACCAAAGCCGAACATGGAAGAAATTTTGCGTTATGCCGGTGTGAAAGAAAATGATTCGGGTGTTCTGGAATTGCTTTCTTCTTGTTTAGAGGAAGTGAAGCATCAGCTTACATATAAGGTGTGTTATACGGTTTTGCCTGTGGTGAAAAAGCAAAACCATCTCGACCTTTCTTTTTTGGAGACAGACTCTTTGAATTTGCAAAAGCATCTTGAGGGGTGCAATCAAGTGATTTTGTTTGCTGCAACGTTGGGGATGGGTTTTGATCGTTTGCTTGCGCGCTATAGCAAGGTGATGCCGTCGAGAGCTTTTATGCTACAGGCGATTGGTGCAGAACGAATTGAAGGCCTCTGTGATGCGTTTTGTGAGGACCTTTCCCACGAAATGCGCTATGCAGGCTATTTGACATCCCGGTTCAGCCCGGGCTATGGGGATTTACCCCTTAGTGTGCAGCGAGAAGTTTTCCGCGTTTTGGATTGTTCACGGAAAATTGGATTGACATTAAATGAAAGTCTGCTGATGTCACCTTCAAAATCGGTGACAGCTTTTATGGGCATCTCTCAGTGTCCCCGATCAACATCCCATGACTGCAGACGGTGTGGTCTAAAGGATTGTGAATATAGGAGAAATATATGAAAATTACTGAGTTTTTAAAGGAACATATTGTTTATTTAGATGGCGGTATGGGCACTCTGCTGCAAGAGCAAGGGCTGTTGCCGGGTGAATTGCCGGAGAGATGGAATCTGTCCCACGCGGAGCAAGTGGTTGACATTCATAAGCAATATTATGATGCCGGCAGTCATGTGGTGAATACCAATACCTTTGGTGCAAATTGTTTGAAATTCTCACCGGAGGAATTAGATAGTATCATTGGTGCTGCTGTGGCAAATGCCAAACGTGCTAAAAACTTAAGCAGTGGCAGTCAGGATAAGTGGGTTGCCTTGGATGTAGGTCCCACCGGGCGCATGCTGGCACCTTACGGTGATTTTGATTTTGAAGAGGCAGTGGCGGTTTTTGCTGAAACAGTGAAGCTGGGCACAAAATATGGGGTTGACCTGATTTTTATCGAAACCATGAACGACAGTTATGAAACCAAGGCGGCACTCTTGGCGGCAAAAGAAAACAGCGATTTGCCTGTTTTTGTTTCGAATGCATATAATGAGGACGGCACTTTGATGACGGGTGCTTCGCCGGAAGCGATGGTAGCCATGCTGGAGGGCATGGGTGCTGATGCTGTGGGCGTTAATTGTTCGCTTGGCCCGAAAGCATTGGGCAATATTATAAAGCGTTATTTAGACTGTGCTTCTGTTCCTGTTTTGCTAAAACCAAATGCAGGACTGCCCAAAGCCATTGACGGCAAGACTGTTTATAATGTGGAGCCGGCAGAGTTTGGCGAAGATGTAGCTGCCCTTATGCAGAGTGGTGTTCGACTGGCAGGAGGCTGCTGTGGAACAACGCCGGCCTACATCCAAGCACTTGTTTCTGAAACGGACAAGTTTATACCTGTTCCCATTACGCAAAAGAATTTGACTTGTGTTTCATCTTATTCCCATGCTGTTGTATTTGACGAAACGCCTGTGTTGATTGGTGAACGGATTAATCCCACCGGTAAAAAGAGATTTAAGGAAGCATTAAAGCAACATGATATTGATTATATTTTAAAAGAGGGTATTTCTCAGCAAGAAAAAGGCGTTCATATTTTAGACGTGAATGTGGGTTTGCCGGAAATTGACGAAGTCGATATGTTGAAAACGGCAGTATGCGAGCTGCAAGCCATCATTGATTTGCCCTTGCAGATTGATACTTCTAATAGCCAAGCTATGGAAGCTGCGCTGCGTCGCTATAACGGAAAGGCCATGGTGAATTCTGTTAACGGCAAGCAAGAAAGCATGGATGCGGTTTTTCCTCTTGTGAAAAAATATGGTGGTGTGGTTGTGGCATTGACCTTGGATGATGATGGCATTCCTGCTACGGCAGAAGGCCGTGTTGCGATTGCAGAGCGCATTTTGCGCGAAGCGGAGGGTTATGGTATTTCAAAAAAGGATATTATTTTTGATCCCCTTGCTTTGACCATCAGCGCAGATCAGGGGGCAGCAAGGGAAACGCTACGTGCTGTAGAGATGATTACGCAGAAACTGGGATGCCATACTTCTTTGGGTGTTTCCAATGTATCGTTTGGTTTGCCGCAGCGTGATGCGGTCAACGGTACGTTTTTTGCGCTGGCTTTAGGGAAGGGTCTCTCGGCAGCCATTATGAATCCTTATTCGGTTGATATGATGAAAACCTACTATGCCTATTGTGCCTTAGGTGGTTTTGATGAGAGCTGCAGCAGCTATATTACCTTTGCAGAGCAGCTACCCCAAACCATGACCACTGCGGCAGCAGAAACTACGCCCAGTCAAACAGAAAGCTATAAATCGGAACTGCAAAAAGCGATTGTAAAAGGCCTTAAAGACCAAGCAGCACAACTAACAAAAGCTTTGTTGCAAACGGTTTCTCCCTTAGATGTTGTGCAAAACGAAATTATTCCTGCTTTGGATATAGTAGGAGTTGGATATGAAAAGAAAACGGTTTATTTGCCTCAGCTTTTAATGAGTGCTGAAGCGGCAAAGAGTGCCTTTGAGATGATTAAGACTGAAATGCCGGTCAGCAAGGCGTCTGAAAAATGTGCTTTTGTGTTAGCGACGGTGCGCGGGGATATTCACGACATCGGCAAGAATATTGTGAAACTGCTGTTAGAGAATTATGGCTTTTCTGTGTGGGATTTGGGCAGAGATGTGCCGCCGGAACAGATTGTTGCCAAAACGGTGGAGTTGCATGCGCCTTTGGTTGGTCTCAGTGCCCTTATGACAACTACAGTGCCGGCTATGGAAGAAACGATCAAGCAACTAAGGCAGGAAGCACCTTGGTGCAAGGTGATTGTGGGTGGTGCAGTGCTTACGAAGGAATATGCAGACAGCATCGGGGCAGACCAATATGCAAAGGATGCTATGGAAGCGGTTCGCTATGCTGAGAAAATCAATCAAATGATATAAAGAAAAGGCTTTGTCTTACGTTTGTGAGACAAAGCCTTTAAATTTTTTTGTTAGAGTAAAGTCATCTGTTTTCCCGGTGCGTCTTCGGGCTTTAGATAAGCACCACGTGCGGGGATGTTACGGGTTCTGTAATAATCGAAGTCTGTAAATGCTACTTCGTCTAAGGTTGAAATTTTTGCTAAGATACTGCCTTTTTTGGGTGTCAACACCTGAACACCCTGGGTGCTTCTGGTGGATTTTACGGGAATTTTAGCTGTGTCAAAAATGAGAACCTTGTTAATGTCGCTCATGGCAACCAGCTCTGTGTCTTGCATCAGGAAACGAATGTCAGACAGGGTTGCTTTTTCATAGTAAGCATTTGCCAGCTTTTTGCGATTGGTTTTTGTTTCGTAGCTGGAAAGGGGAACCTTTGCAATTTTTCCGTTTTCAAACGCAAAAAGCATAAACCCTTCATATTTAGAGGTGATTGCCATATAAAGAATCTTTTCTTCCGGCTCCATACCTAATAAGTTTGGCAGGAATTCACCTAAAGCACTGGCTTTTACGTCAGGTAGGTCATATACCTTCATTTTATAACAATTATGTCGATTGCTAAAGAACAAGAGTTCATCGCGGTTTGAACCATCCCACTCGCAGAGCATCCTGTCGTCTTCCTTTAGCTTTTGCTCTGAGCTGGCTCGCAACGATACCAGCGTGATTTTCTTGATGTAGTTCTGTTCGGTCAAAAAGACTTTTACATTATAATCTTCAATAAAGCTTTCCACTTCAGGGAGTGCTGCGTCTTCGCCTTGGATGATTTCTGTGCAACGCTCTTTGCCGTATTTTTTCATCAAGCCGGTTAATTCTGCAATAATCAGCTTTTTCATTGCTAAGTTGCTGGCGAGAGTTGTTTGAATATCGGCAATTTCTTTTTTTAACTGGTCAATATCTTCCAACCGTTTTAAAATATATTCCTTATTCAAATGACGCAGTTTGATTTCAGCAATAAACTCTGCCTGAATCTGGTCGATGGAAAAGCCTTTCATTAAGTTTGGTACAACTAAGCTTTCAGCTTCGGTTTCCCGAATGATTTTCACGGCTTTGTCAATGTCTAATAAAATCTTTTCAAGACCCATCAGCAAGTGCAGGCGATGGGATTTTTTATCTAAGTCAAATTCCAATCTGCGCTTGATGCAACCCAAACGGAAAGCAGTCCATTCCTTTAAAATTTCGCGAATTCCCATAACCTTGGGCTTGCCGTCGATTAAGATGTTAAAGTTGCAGCTAAAAGAATCCTCAAGCGGTGTTTGACGGAAGAGGCGAAGCATCAGCTTATCTGGGTCAGTTCCGCGTTTTAAGTCCAGCGTGAGCTTTAAACCCGATAAATCTGTTTCGTCGCGCAGATCGGAAATCTCTTTGATTTTACCTGCCTTAACCAACTCAATAATTTTATCAATGATTGCTTCTACTGTGGTGGTGTAGGGAATTTCGTAGATTTCAATGCAATTATTCTTTTTATCATAACGATATTTGGAGCGAACCTTAAAACTGCCGCGCCCGGTTTCGTAAATGGTGCTCAGCTCGCTTGCATCATAAATCAATTGGCCACCGGTAGAAAAATC
The DNA here is from genome assembly GCA_045595795.1 of Clostridia bacterium. Classification (GTDB taxonomy): domain Bacteria; phylum Bacillota; class Clostridia; order UBA1381; family UBA9506; genus UMGS755. The sequence goes on from JAZOBC010000079.1 coordinate 8,915, forward strand.
AGGGGCAATTAAGGTTTCTGCAATGTTGCATTCCGGGTCTTTTAAATAAGCAATGGTTGTTTGGCAAACTTCATTTAGATTAAAGGAACAAATGTTGGAGGCCATACCAACAGCAATGCCCTGATTAGAGTTGACCAAAATGTTGGGAAAAGCAGTGGGGAGCAGGGTGGGCTCTTTCAGCTCGCCGTCGTAGTTATCCACAAAATCAACGGTATTTTTGTCAATGTCACCAAACACATCGGTGCAGATGGGATCAAGTTTAACTTCAGTATAACGCGGGGCTGCAAAGGCCATATCACGGGAAGATTGCTTACCGAAGTTTCCTTTTGAATCCACAAAGGGGTGCAACAGCGCGCCGTTACCCTTCGTCAAACGCACCATGGTTTCATAAATTGCCATATCGCCGTGGGGATTCAGCTTCATGGTTTGACCCACAACGTTAGAAGACTTGGTTCGGGGCGCTGTGAGCAGATTCATTTTATACATGGTGTATAAAAGCTTGCGGTGAGCCGGCTTGAAACCGTCAATTTCCGGAATGGCACGGGAAATGATAACACTCATAGCATAGGGCATGTAGTTGGTTTCCAGTGCCTGTGTGATATTTTGCTCAACGTAATTTTCTTGGTTCATGGAGGTCTCCTTTATTTATATAAGTAGTGTAAAAGTCATGCTTGACCGGTTAAATCCTGAATGATGCGAGAAGCCATCAAAAGTCCTGCTGCGGGAGGGACAAATGAGACGCTTCCCGGTGTTTGACGCTTGCCACTTGCATCATCTTCCGGCGTCCAAAGCGGCTTTCTTGGTTCTTCCTTAGAATATACAACAGTCAGCTTGCTGACGCCACGTTTTCGCAATTCGGTTCGCATCACGCGGCAAAGAGGGCAAACAGAGGTGTTAAACAAATCAGCAATTTCCAAAAGCTCCGGATGCAATTTGTTGCCAGTTCCCATACAGCTGATGATAGGAATGCCTAAGGCCTGCGCCTTCATAATAATATCAATTTTTGCCGTAACTGTGTCAATGGCATCAGCAATATAATCGTAGTCAGCCGTTATAATGTCACTGTGTTCCGGCAAGTAAAAGATGTTATGCACGGTGACAGAACAGTCAGGGTTGATGCTGTGAATTCGCTCTTTCATAGCTTCAACTTTTGCAAGACCAATGGTTTTGTCTGTGGCGACAATTTGCCGGTTGATGTTAGATATTGCGACCGTATCATTATCCACCAGCGTCAAATGACCGACACCACCGCGGGCTAAGGCTTCTGCCAGCGTGCCGCCCACGCCACCAATGCCGAACAGTAATATGTGGGCATTCTGCAGGTGTTTCATAGCGGCTTGTCCCAATAACATGCCGGAACGTAAAAAGCGTTCGTTCAAGAGAATCCGCCTTTCCAAATAACAGATTTAAACCTTAATTATTATATGTTATCTATTATTTTACCTTTGTTTTATATATTTGTCAAATCGAAATTCAAAAAATTAGAAAAATATGCATTTTGATAAGAAAAGTTAAGAAAATACGAGCAAAATAAGAATAAATTAAAATATTGATAAAATTTGGATGTTTTGCGACTTGCAAATTGTGTCGATTGGTCGTATAATAAACAAGTCGCCTGTGAGGCGGGCAACCGCTAAACAAGCGCACCGAACCTTGAAAATTAAACAGAGCA
>JAZOBC010000080.1:0-14450 GCA_045595795.1 Clostridia bacterium
GACATGGCAACGATCCGACTTTGTCACCTAAACAATTCGCTTTGTTATAAATTTTAAGCTGATAATTATTCATCGGTTAACCTTGATTGAACCACGCGACTATCGCGTGGTTTTCGATATACAAAAAAGGAACTGTGAAAAACACAGTTCCTTTTTCTATCACTACTCTTGCATCTTCTTTAAGTTATAAAATGCACCTTGCTTTGCCATCAGCTCATCATAGGAGCCGATCTCAGCAATTCTGCCACTGTCTAACACTACAATCCGATCTACATTGCGAATGGTTGAAAGTCTATGAGCCACCATAAAGGTGGTACATTGCTTCATCATGCTGTCCACCGCCGCCTGTACCTTTTTCTCTGAAGCTGAATCAAGAGCTGAAGTTGCTTCGTCAAAAATAATAATCTTGGGATTTCTGAGCAGTGCTCTTGCAATAGAAATACGCTGCCTTTGCCCACCGGAGAGCTTTCCGCCGTGTTCGCCAAGCTGTGTATAAATGCCCTGAGGCAGTGTTGACAATAAATCATCCAGTCCCACCTTTTGAATTACCTCATACACCGCTTCATCGGAGATGCCATCAAGACCATAGGTGATATTATCGCGAATCGTGCCGGAAAATAGGATGGTGCTCTGCGGCACAACCGCAATTTGACTGCGATATTGCGTCATATCCAGGTTCATCATATTGACACGGTCAATGAGGATTTTGCCCTCCTGCGGTCTATCAAAGCCAATCAAAAGATCCAATAGCGTAGACTTCCCTGCACCGGAAGCGCCCACAAAGGCAATACTTTCCCCTGCCTGCACCGTCAAGTTCAGTCCATTTACAATCCAGCGGTCGCCGTCTGCATACCGATATTTCACATCGCAAAACTCCACCTTACCGCGAATTTCAGGCAAATCAATAATAGAATTATCTGTTTCCGTGCGCTCCTCATATAAAATTTCACCAACAGAATTGATGGATTCAAAGCCTTTGGTAAACTGGGGATAAAGGTTGAACAAGTTATTCACCTGACCGACAAGCTGTGAGAAATAGCTTTGATACAGCACAACCTCACCAACAGAAATTTTTCCGTTATAGGCTAAAATGCAAGTGAAAACCAAGCATCCCACACGGAACAGTTCCATGAGCACCCAACTGCATGCGCCAAAGAAAGTATTGGTTTTGTCCAGATGATAACCAGCACTCATAACAAAACCGAAGCGGTTGTCCATTTTAGCTACCTCGCGTTTTTGCAAGCCATGAGCACGGGTCACCGGAATCAGTTCTATCATTTCCGAAACATTGGACTGGGTAGTTTCAACCTCACGGCGATACTGATTGTTGCGCCTTTTAATGCCCTTTCCCAAAATATTTAAAAGTAACACTTCAAACGGCACAATCAAAATAAAAAAGCCGATGACAATGGGACTTTTACTCAAGGTAACGCTCACAATCACAAGCAAGCTAATCACAACACAGAAAATGTTACGATAGCCCGATGCTAAAAGCACCTCAATGTTTTCCGTATCACGCATGATTTTAGACTGCAGCTTGCCGGAGCTGGTATTTTTATGGTAGCTGATGGAAAGCTGCTGTAATTTCTGAATGATGCTACTGCGAAGCATATATTCAATTTTACGCGTCAAGCGGTCATAGAGCCGCGAGACACTCAGTGCACTGTATGCATTCTGCAAAATGACAATCGACACAAAAATCGTGTTCAGCAAAATATCCCGCATGGCACTTTCCGGACACTCTGTAATGATATTGATAATATTGGACGTCACCACCGGCACAACCCACACAGGCAGATACATTAAAATCAGAAAAAAACTGCTGGCAAGTAAGGTGCCGAATTCACCCTTATAAAAGCCCAGCAAAATTTTTAAAGGGTGGCCCCTGTTTACGGTAAAATTTTTAACACAATCTTCCACGGAATTATAAGCTTTCTTTTTCATCAAAATCCCTCCTGATGCACAGAAAAAAATTCCTTTTGACTCATTATACTCCTTAGAGCATAATTGTCAAGAGGAATTTTTAAAATTTTTCTGTTGTAAACAAAACGTAATATTACAGGATATTTTATTTTGAGAAATGTGCTAACAGATATCGCTCAGCTTCCGCGCACCACAAGCCGTTATGACGGGAAACAATATCATGTAAATCACAAAATCTGGCATCGGTTTTGCCTAATTCTTCAAAATCTGCAAGAGCGGAAAGCGGCAGGTCGATATGCGTGTAAATCAGCTTTTTGCCACCGGGAATGGAAGGCAGGTTAACCGTTGTTTCAATCGCCGCATTCATGCCACCGATATGTGTAATCATCGTGGCAGGATTAATTCTGCTCTGACTGAGCAAGGAAACAGCATCCTGCATATCTGCCGGCGTGCTGCCGCTACTGCCTGCAAAATGATGCTGTGCATAGTGAACGTTATAAAAGTCCACCGTTGCGCTAAAACTCTTATCCATGGGGCCGGCAAAGAAGTTTAAGCAACCATCAAAAGCAAGAACAGAATCTGCCAATTCCACCAAGGCCGGCACAGGTGCATAGACAAAAATATCATCAAATCCCTTGCCGCCGGATAATTCCATTAACGCTTCTTTTGAGGATGCATTGGAAAAAATAAGCTCAATACCGTCCAGCGCGGCTTGCTCAGGAGAGAATAGGGACTTTGCGCGTTCAAGCTTTTGCGGATCAATATCTGTTACTACCAACTGTGAGGGGCGAACATCGCCATGAAGGGCACAGTCAATGGCAACTAGACCCATAGGGCCGCAACCGGCTAACAGCGCCATTTTCCCGCCCGGTTTGATATTGGTTGTGGGAACGCCTTCAGCATCCATATGATAGTTAGACTTATAGCCTCTCAGCACGCAGGATACCGGCTCGGTTAATGAGCCGCAGAAAAATGAATCGCTGCTGAGCTTCATTAAAAACCCGTTTGCAAGCACATGCTCCTCGACAATCGAATAGGTTGAAAGACCGCCAATATTCGTAAAAGAATAGCCAATGGTCTTGTTGCCTCCAAGGTAAGCAAGAACCGGCGGCACAATCACCTTTTCTCCCACCGCATATTGGTCTTTCCATTTCTCGCCTACTTCCACAATTTCGGCGCAAAATTCATGACCGACAATGGTGGGGTTTTGTGCCACATCATCGGGCACACGCAAGTGTTTTGCACCCTGCTTGGCTGTCTTATAGGTCGACATGCAAACACTGTCACAAATAATCTTAATCAAAATTTCACCGGAAGTAATCGCCGGCAATTCAATTTCTTCTAAGCGTAAATCATTTTCTCCGTGTAAACGGACTGCTTTAATTTTCATATATCATTCCCTCTTTTCACACTCTGTTGCAGCTTCCAAATGTGCGTATTTTATCACGCACAACCTGTCTCATCTGTTCTCTGGCCTCTTCAAACACAAAAGCAGGCCAGGTCGACGGATTTGTGATGGCATTTAATTTGTCTTTCAGTCCTTGATTCAGCACACCGATAACATCAGAAAAAATGTTGATTTTTGTCACGCCGTGTAAAATTGCCTGCTGCATTTGCTCATTAGGTGTTCCGCTACCGCCATGAAGAACCAGAGGACGGTCACAGACAGCCGTGATTTCATCTAATCTGTCAATTCTCAGCGTGGGCGTTTTTTTATACACACCATGCGCGGTTCCAATGGCAACAGCAAGGGCATCTACATCTGTCTGCTCCACAAATTTAACAACCTCTTCAGGCAGTGTTAAGGTGTCTTCGGGATCTTCATTGGAAACCGAGTCATTTTCATTGCCAACCATGGCATTACCAACATGACCAAGTTCACCCTCCACCGTTACATTATGCTGATGTGCAAAGTGGACAATTTCCGCTGTTCTGCGTGCATTTTCCTCAAAGGGAAGCATAGAACCATCAAACATAACCGAGCTGGCACCGGCTTTGATTCCTTCCTGAATATAAGAGAAATCTGTTGCATGATCTAAGTGGAAGCATACGGGAATTTTGTAAAAATCTGACGCAGAGCGAATCATAGAAGTAAGCATGTAGAGCGCTCTGTCATGAAAATCAACACCAAGACCCATGAGAAGCGCCGGTGATTTTTCTTCCTCACAAACATCTAAAACAGCTTTCATCATTTCAAAATTACTGACATCAAATGCAGGAATCGCATAATGATTCTTTTTTGCATCATTAAGCATTTCTTTCATAGAAACCAACATATTATAACCTCCATTTTATTTGACATTCTTTTTTCAGACTGTTATAATGGTATCATACAAACATTTCAAAAGCAATAAATGTTCGAAATGTTTGAAAATAAACAATGAATCAAACAAAGGAGCATACTATGACTTTAGATAATAGAAAAAAGGATATTTTGGAATTGCTCTATGAAAAAGGTCGCGTCTCGGTGCATGAGCTTTCAAAACAGCTATATGTATCAGAAATGACAATCCGAAGAGACCTTTCCGAAATGGAAAGCAGCGGTTATTTAAAACGCTACCATGGAGGCGCTGTTTTAAAAACAGATATTCGCGAAATGCCCATTAACGAGCGATTTTTTTTGGATGAAGAAGAAAAAAAACAGCTTTGCAAGAAGTGTGAACCATACCTACATGATAACATGACGGTTTTTTTGGACAGTTCCTCCACCTGCCAATATCTGATTCCCATCATTCACAAATTTAAAAATATGCTGCTTGTCACCAACTCTGTCAAGGCATTGCTTAGCGCAACTTCCCTGCACATCCCCTGTATTTTAATTGGTGGCGAATATTATGAGCAGGACATGTGTCTGGTTGGCTCCATTGCCGAGGAATATGCCCATAATTTGAACGTTGACATTGCTTTTTTTACCACTGCAGCATACGCAGATGATGGAATTATATCAGACTTTGACTTAAAACAAACCATGATCCGTAAAATTCTGATGAAAAATGCCAAAGAAAATATTTTTCTGTTTGAGAGCAATAAACGGCATAAAAAAATGACATACACCCTATGTCATAAGGATGATGCCACCGCTGTTATCTTTCCCGATACAATATAAGCCTGCAGATAAAAACCCTTTTGACATATAAAGTCAAAAGGGTTTTTATCTCTCTATGGTTGATCACGCTTCATCCTGTAAAAAGTCATCCTCCGTTGCCGCCTGATACAAACGATAATACAATCCTTGTTGCTTGAGCAAGGAAGCATGATTACCCCGCTCCACAATTCCCTCTTCCGTGAGAACCAAAATCAAATCTGCCTTACGGATGGTAGACAGTCTGTGGGCAATGGTGAAGGTGGTTCTGCCTTTTGCAAGGCTTTCTAAGGATTTTTGCACCAAGCGTTCACTTTCATTGTCCAGTGCCGAAGTCGCTTCATCTAAAATCAAAATCGGCGGATTCTTTAAAAAGACACGGGCGATGCCAATGCGTTGCTTTTGTCCGCCGGAAAGCTTCACCCCTCGTTCACCCACATAAGTGTGATAACCGTCCTTTAATTGCATGATAAATTCATGGGCACCTGAGAGCTTTGCGGCCTCAATAACTTCCTCCATGGTTGCTCCGGGCTTGCCATATTCAATGTTTTCAAAAACAGTGCCTGAAAACATATAAATATCCTGCTGCACCACACCAATCTGCGAGCGCAGGGATTTCAGCGTGACATTCTGGATGGGATAGCCATCAATGGTAATCTCACCCTCTGTCACATCATAAAACCGCGGCAGCAGGCTGCACAAGGTGGTTTTTCCGCCACCCGATGGTCCAACTAAGGCAACACTTTCTCCGGGCTTAATGGATAAATTGATGTCAGAAAGCACTTTTTCCAAATTATCTGCATAGCGAAAGCCCACGTGAGAAAACTCAATTTGTCCCTTAACCGCCGGCAACGCCTTAGCACCTTTCTTATCCCGAACTGCAATGGGTTCATCCAGCACCTCACAAAACCGTTCAATACCCGTCATGCCCCGCTGGAACTGTTCTGTAAATTCCACAATGCGCCGAATGGAGGTTAAAAGGGTGTTAACAAACAACAAATAGGCAATTAAGTCCGGCGGCGAAATGTGACCGTTAATCATGAACAACGAGCCGGAAACAAGCACCGCCACATACATCACGCCATCAAAGGAACGGGTGCTGCTTTGAAACTGTGCCATGTACTTATATGACAGTTTTTTAATGTCTAAGAATTTTCGGTTGCCTTGCTCAAACTTTTCAACCTCAATGGGCTCATTGGCAAAGGATTTGACCACACGAATTCCCAAAAGACTGTCTTCCACCTGAGAATTCAATTCACCCACCTGAACGCGAGACTCTTTAAATGTACGTCGCATTTTTTTGTTCAAAACGAATGCCACTAAGAACAAAATCGGCAGAAATGCAAAAATAATCAAGGTCAGCCACAAATTCATTGAGGATAGAATGCAAAAGGCTGCCGTTATTTTCAAAAAGGAAATGAAAAATTCCTCAGGACAATGGTGAGCGAACTCCGTCACATCAAACAGATCGCTGGTGATTCGCGACATCAAAGAACCAATCTTTGCCTCATCATAAAAGGAAAAGGATAAATGCGACAGATGGGTAAATAGATCCCGTCGCATATCGGTTTCAATTTTAGCACCCATCACATGGCCAACATTTGCCATAAAATAGCTGGCTAAGGTATCAACCACACGCAGAATCAAATAAAAAGCGCCCACGGATAAAATGATTTTTATCGTTAGTGTTTCGGGTGCTGTGGTTGCCCGGTCTGTAATAAACCGCACAATGAGAGGCAGAACCAATTCGCAAACCGTTGTCAGCGATGCACACAAAAGGTCAAGCACCAAAATCCATTTATATTTTTTGAAATAGGGAATAAATCTTCGCATTAAACCCTTGGATTTCTGTTTCATATCATATCCTCTTTACTCTATCTTGCTTCTTTTCCAAAATCCAAAGCAAACTTACTCATCGCCATCATGCCGGTTTTGATTCCGGTTTCATCAATGGTAAAACCGGAATTGTGCAGCGGCATCACAGTACCGGTTGCTTGGTTGCCGGTACCATAGTTTACAAAAACTGAAGGCACCATCTTGGCAAAATAAGCAAAGTCTTCACCTGCCATAGAAGGCTCTGTGCCCACAACAATATTGTCTGCACCGAGAATTTCTCCGGCACTTTTGCAAAATGCATCTGCCATTCCCTTGTCATTAATAAGTGGCGGATAGCGGAAGGTGAACGTAAAGTCACAGGTTGCACCAAAGGCTTCACCAATCTGCACCGCAATTTTTTCCATTTCACGTGCAAGCTGCTGGCGCAAACCCTCATCAAAGGTTCTGACGGTACCCTGAATATGCACGGTATCAGGGATAATGTTAAAACAAGTGCCTGCCTGAAAAACGTTAGTCGAAATCACATGCTTTTCAAGCGGGGTCGTGTAACGGGCAGAAAGCGTGTTCCACGCGTTTAAAATCTGCACACCAATCGCAATGGGGTCAATACAGTTATGCGGATATGCACCATGACCACCCTTGCCGTGAATAGTCAACGAAAAATCATCAGGTGCTGCCATCACTTCATTATATTTCACACGAATCTTACCGGCCTCCACATCATTCATCACGTGACCGCCAACAGCTGCATCCACATGCGGGTTTTCCATAATACCCTCCGCAATCATGGGTTCTGCTCCACCCTCAACCTCTTCGGCAGGCTGGAACACAAACTTAATGTTGCAGGAGAGGCGATCCTTCAGTTTCGATAAAACAGACGCACAGCCGAGCAAAATAGCCACGTGTGCATCATGACCGCAAGCATGCATCACGCCGTCACACTTGGATTTAAACGGCACCTCTGCCTCTTCCTGCATGGGCAGGGCGTCCATATCGGCGCGCATTAAAAGGGTTTTGGCCTTGGGGTCTACCTCTAAAAGTCCCACGACACCGGTTGTGGCGATACCCTTTTGATAGGGGATACCCAGTTTGTCTAAATGCTGACAAACCAAATCCGCGGTTTTAAATTCACAAAAACCAAGTTCCGGATTTTCGTGCAAGTGGCGTCTAATCGCCACAATTTCCTCAAAAACTTCTGCTACTGCCTGTTTAATTGCTTCCACTTACAATGCCTCCTAATAAATTCTCAAAACGCCTGATACCTTACCCACAATGCTGACCTCACGAACCAAAATCGGAGACAGGGCATCATTTTCAGGCTGCAGACGAATATAGCCGTTTTCCTGGTAAAAGGTTTTGACCGTTGCTGAATCATCTAACAGTGCCACCACAATATCACCATTACGCGCGGTTTCCTGCTGCGTAACAATGACATAATCGCCGTGGAAAATACCGGCATTAATCATACTGTCGCCGCGCACCTTGAGCATAAATACATCTCTGTTCTTGGCAAAAGCCATGGGAAGAGGAAAGGTGTCGGTCACGTTTTGCTCTGCTAAAATGGGCGTTCCGGCTGCCACTTCACCAACCACAGGTACAGATAAATATTCTGCAATAGGCTCTGCCATGCGCTCTGCCTCAGTTTCCACCAAGCGAATGGCACGGGTTTTAGAACCCTCCTTCACCAAAAGACCCTTTGATTCCAGCTTCTTTAAATATGTATGCACCGTCGAAGGCGAATTAAGCCCCACGGCAGCACAAATTTCGCGTATTGAAGGTGGATAGCCTTTATCCCGAAGCTGGTTATTGATAAAATCTAAAATTTCCTGCTCACGATTCACTCGTTTTGCCATGTCCACATTCCTTTCTTTTAGAGAGTTAAATCATCCAAAAAATTTTTCCTTTATGGAAAGATGTTTTATTTGAAACATTATTTATTATAATTTTGTCAAGTTAAGGACAAAAAACTTAATCCATCAAAATGTTATTCCGAAAGGCTTCCCCTTGAGGGGAAGCTGTCACGAAGTGACTGATGAGGTGTCAAGATTATTCAATATATCCTGACATACACTTTCAAACCTTTGATTGATATCAAGATTGGAATATCTCAACACTTTGATACCCAAAGAATTTAGAAAAACTTCTCTCGTTGTATCACTCTCTATACCTTTATCTTCATAATGTTGTGAACCGTCAAGTTCAATAACAATTTTAGATGTTACAATATAGAAATCAACAATATAATTTCCTATCACTTTTTGTCTGTTTACAGTTACAGGTAATGCTTTCAAAAAATCATACTAAAGATGTCTTTCTTCTTTTGTCATATTCTTTCTTAATGCTTTGGCATTTCCCGTTAATTTTGAATGATTAGTTTTATTCATTTCCACCTCATCCGTCAGCTATCGCTGACACCTTCCCCTCAAGGGGAAGGCTTTTTTGTCCCTTGTATATCAAACTTTAAAATCAATGTACGATTTAGATATTGTCATTTTAACCAATTGACAACTCTGTTGTCATAAATAAGATTTCAATACATAACAAAAGCAATCCTTTGAATTTGCTTTCTAAACTTATTATATCACACATCTATCCAAAAATCAAACATTTGTTCTTATATTTTAACAAAAAAAACAGCACAGCCGTTCTTTTGGCGACTGTGCCGTGATGATTTTCAACAAATATGATTCTTTTAATCAGCTAAAACATATACTCTTGCCTGACGTCTACCAAACTGTCTGCATTCAGCTTTGGTATGGAAAAACAGGTCAATTTTGTTACCCTTAATGGCACCGCCTGTATCCCCTGCAACGGCATAACCGTATGTCCAGGAACCATCCATCGCTTCAATATAGAGCTTAGAGCCTAAGGGAATTACTCTGGGGTCAACAGCAACCACACCATAATTCGGTTTTCTGCCTGTTGCAGTCAAACCTGCATAAACACCGTTACATTCAACAGATGCATTATAGGCAGAAGCGTTACATTCAATCACGCGAGCAACCTGAAGCTCAGACGTAGAAGCTGCAACCGTTTTAACGCCCTGAACACCTCTTTCAACCACACGGTGAACAACAGGCTTCTGCACAACTTCATTAACCTTGGTACGTTCTACTATGGCACCGTCTTTTTCAACAACTTGATACGTAACAATTGAACTACCGTCCATACCCTCTGAGATTAAAACCTCATAGCCGGGTAATTTATCCGGATTTGGTTTCACAATATCCTGACTCGGTACAATCTCGTTGCGAGTTTCTTCATAAACTCTAACACGAACAACCGTCACATGCATACCCTCTGTCACAGGCGTATCAAGTGCAACTGATACTTCATCATGCTCGCCTAAGAGAACATCATTTTCACGGAGTGCATCACCAAGAAGCGTTTTACAACTGAAAATGTTACGAACACCGCCATCAATTTGCAGCGTAATTTTCTTTCCGCGCTGGATGGTAATCGTCTGGTCATGATAAAGCAATGAATCAAGTGAAGTGGAAATTCGGTCACCAACCTGCAAGGTAATGCCCTGCTCTGCCAAAAGTTCTTCCACATACAAGCGCGTTGTGGTGACAACCTTCTCTTTGTTGTTGTCAATCAGCGTAATATCTTTTGCAACAACGAAGCCAAAAAGCGTGAAGCTCACAACCGAAAGGATAATCAGTGTGCTCAAAATCACCAAAATGCTTCTCAGAGAAATCAATTTTAAGTTTTTAATTTGCGTCAATTTTTCTTGAATCAGTTTCACAATAACACTTCCTTTCTGACGCAGGAACATCATAACATATAAAAATTTTCCGCGCCATAATTATAACGCATTTGTTACAAATATGTTACGATTCCAAAAAGTGCATGGACTATTATAAAACACTTTTGGTCAAAAGTCAAACAAAAAGACTAATTTTAGCAGAAAACATGCATGAAAATTTTTCCAAATTTATAACAAAAGGTTAACGAAACCCTTACAGAACGTATCATACGCATAAAATTGTAAATTTATTCCATTTTAGTGTACTTTTTTCGTTTTTTGCTTTGATTTTCGAGTTTTTTCATTGACCAAATGTAAAAAATAAAGTATAATGAAAGAAAAATATGCGTAAAAAATCTACTAAAAAAGGAGGGAATTTTGATGCCGTTGACAATTATTTATGGTGCCGCCGGAACCGGCAAAAGTGAATATTGTATTGACGCCATGCAAGCACTTTATAAGAAACAAATTCCTTCCATTATGATTGTGCCGGAGCAATTTGCACACTCTGCAGAAAGTCGTTTAATTGATAAAACCGGTTTTCTTTCTGACGATATTCAATCTGTTTCTTTTAAGCGTTTAGCATATAAAATTTTGAAAAAAAACGGAAAAATAAGAGAAAGTATTTCAAGCGTTGGCAAAAGCATGCTGCTTTCAAAAGCCATTTTGTCATGCGGCAATTCTCTTACCCTATATAAACAGTCTGCTGCAAAACCCGGTTTTATCGATTCTATGCTCACATTTATTGCAGAGTGTAAGCGCTCACAAATTACACCGGAAATGCTCGCTTCTGCCGTATCTGATGAAAATCCCTATTTTTCAATGAAGCTGACTGATCTTGCCATGATCTACCAAGCATATCAGGATTCGCTCCGCAATCAACCTTTTGACAGCGAAGACTATTTAACTTTGCTGGCAGAGGATTTAAAGCAACACAACCGCTTAAGGGGCACATCCATTTTTATTGATGAGTTTTTTCGTTTTACGGCTGCTGAGCTTGACTGCATTGGTGCATTGTTGCAAAGCGGTATGGATGTTTTTGTAACACTTGGAGCACCCAATCCGGAAGCGGGTGGAATTTTTGCACCCGTTGACCAAACCGGGAAACGTTTGAAACAACTTGCACTTAGTGTAGGTGCGGCGTTTTGCGAGCCCATTATATTAAGTGAAAAATATCGTTTCCGTGGCTCAGAGGAACTTGCTCACTTTGAATCAGAATATCATCACTACCCGCCTACTATATATAAGGAAGAAACTCATGACATAACACTATATGTTGCCCCCGATTGCTATACAGAAGTGCAGCTTTTGGCGGCAAAAATTCGCCATTTAGTCACGGAAAAAGGTTTACGTTTTCGTGATGTTGCCATCATCTCAGGAAACCCGGATACCTATGAAGATTTAATTAAAACCGTATTTCCCGTGTATGATATTCCGGTTTTTATTGACCAAAAACGGCCACTACTCACCCATCCGCTGATGATTATGCTCACCGCTCTGTTTGAGCTTTTATCCGGTGGCATTGAAACGGAACCCTTTATGTCATATATTAAAACAGGCTATGCCGGTCTTTCTTTTGACGAGGCAGACCGCCTTGAAAACTTTGCTTTAGCAGGCAGATTAAGAAGGAAGGATTGGTTAGACGATACACGATTTTTAAAGCGCGCCGACTCTGTTTTCTATGAGACAGAGGATGTCGAAGAAAAAAATGCAGAAGAGGCAGAAGAATTACTGTTACTCCGCAACCGCGTGCTGACGCCGCTTCTGCAGCTTAGAAATGAATTGGCCGAAAGTCGTCTTCTGCGCCATCGTGCAGAAGCATTATTTCACTTTTTTGAAACGATTCGGCTGTATGATACGGTAACGCGCGAGGTCGAATCACTCAAAGAGCATGGTGCCATGCAAGAAGCTCAAGAACACGGCGAGGTTTATAATATCCTGATTTCGCTACTGGACGAGCTGGTACTTTGTTTAGGCGACGAAAAAATCGGCATACGCCGATTAGAAACCATTATCACTGCCGGCCTGTCTCAGTGCGAAATGGCCACCATTCCGCCGTCGTCTGACCAGGTGTTTTTGGGAGACACCGGCCGTTCCTTAGTTAAAAATGTCAAGGCATTGTTTGTTATTGGGGCAAACGCTGATGCCTTTCCTGCTGCGCCTCCACAGGAAGGACTCGTGAAAGATGCAGAACGCGCATGGCTTGAAAAGCAGGGATTGTCCTTGGGTCCTGACGGAACCAGTATTTCATATCAAAATCAATATTTGGTTTACAGCGCATTAAACATCAGCTCCTCTACGATGCACGTTAGCTATGCCGTTTCAGATTTGGAAGGAAAAGGTCTTGGACCCTCACCGCTGATCCAGCGACTTCACAAGCTGTTTCCTGCCCTTTCTGTCTCCGACCATCTTGTAACACCCCCGCAAGCAAAGGAAACCATTGCAGGCAAAGCTTCTGCATGGCAATATATGTTGGAGCATTTTCGGGACAATGATAACCTTTCCGGTGCACTCAAGCAATATTTTTCTCAGGATACTCAGTACCAGGAGGCATATCGTGCAGCTGTGCGCTACAGTCAATATACCCATCAGGTGCCGGACCTCTCTCCTGGCATGGCACAGGCACTCTATGGGAAAAATCTGCGTGGCAGCGTGACGCAGCTTGAAAAGCACAGTGCTTGTCCTTTTTCTTACTTCCTACAATACGGATTGAAAGCAAAAGAACGAAAGGTGTTGCAAATTGATGCGCCGGATATCGGCATTTTGCTACACCAGTTAATTGAAATCGCCACAAAACGGTTATATGTGCAAGAAAAAAGCTTTGGCAGTTTAGATGCAAACGCCGTAAAACAATTAGCTGACGAAACGGTTGAGGAGTTGCTTGGCACTCTGTTCATCAAAGAGCTTTATACAGAAAATCGTTTTTTAGCACTTGTACAAAGTCTCAAGACACAGGTCGCAAAGCTGCTGCAGGTCATTGTCACGCATGTTACACAAGGTCAGTTCGAGCCCTGCGCCTTTGAAGTCGCATTTTCAGAAAACGGCGAGCTGCCCCCTGTAACCATTCCCCTGCCAACCGGCGAAACCATTACCTTAATCGGTCGGATTGACAGAATTGATGTGATGCGGCAGGAGGCAGAGCTTTATATTAAGATTATTGATTACAAAACTGGCAATAAGAAATTCTCATTATGTGACTTGTATAATGGTTTATCCTTGCAGCTTGCTGTATATGTAACCGCTGCACAGGAAGGCGGTTCATTGTTTAATGGTCAAAACATAAAGCCTGCAGGTATGTTCTATTTCCGTCTGGTAGATAAAACTGTCAGTGCAGCAGAAACAAACCCAGAAGCCGCCTTGCTGAAACAATTTAAAATGTCCGGGCTTTTGCTCAATGATGCTGATATCGTTCGTGCAATGGATATGGGCATAAAAGGCTCCTCCACTATATTACCTGCATATTTAAAACAGGATGGCACCCTGTCTGAAAGTGGTGGTAGCTATGCAACCAGTGAGCAATTTAAAATACTTTCAAAATACATCCGCCGAACTGCAGGTAAAATTGGTCATGCCATTTTAAGCGGCTCTGTGGCAGTGTCGCCTTGTAAAAATAACAAGCAGTTTCCCTGCCGTTATTGCCGTTTCCATCCTGTTTGCTCATTCAGTCCGGAAATTGACCCTTATCGCGTTGCTCTTCCATTTAAAGACGATGTCGTTTGGGAGCTCCTTGAAAAAGAAGAAAAATAAATATCCCCCCGTATAACGGGGGGTTTTTCATTTTCGGGCATAGCCCTAATACTACTGGCTGCACACAAGTGTGCTTTTGTATTGGCCTGCCAGCCATGCAACTGCTACTGACTA
>JAZOBC010000081.1:0-6116 GCA_045595795.1 Clostridia bacterium
TATTTGTATGATTTAAACGGCAATTTGCTGATTAAAAACACAATTTCAAGAGATTTCGATCTAACACCAGGTGGTGGAGCGCTATACAGCAACGTGCGAATTGTATTACCTGCACAGCAGCAGTTTGACGTAAGACTTGATAACGGCACAATCGTTTCATCCAGTGCCGATAACATGGCTCTTGCCTCTTCTACGGTTAGCAATAACAGCACAAAGGTCAGCCGTAAGCCGGACCTGAGCTTTGGGATTACCAGCCCCATTTTGGATGCATCAAAGCTTACATGCACAATCACAGATGAGAACGAAAATGTTCTCCCAGCTACAGCCTATGAGCTTTCTTTATTGAATGCATTTGAAGTCAGCCTTGAATGGAATCAACTGCTCGAGCGCAAAACAGACTATACGGTAGCGTTATTCTATGATGGAACAGAGATTGGCAGCATTCAGTTTGAAACAGAGGACATCCATCAGCTGACGCCGGGAACGCTGCGGTTGGATAAGGCGGATAGTGAATGGAATGTGACAGAATCAGGCATTACCTCCTTGACGAATGGTAATGTCATTGTGAATCTTTCGGTAGAAGATCCTCTTAACTATCCAACGTTTAACGGTGTGATGTTCATTGCTGTTCATACGGCAGATGGGCTTTTGCATCAAATAGATTTTACAACTCTTTCGAATGTAGATTTTTCAGCACTGACAGGTCAAATTACTTTGACAGATTTGCCGGCAGGCGCAACGCTCTCAGTGTGCTTGCTTGACAATCTGCAAAGTTATATGCCGTTATGTACGGCAATAGAGGCTTTAAGCCAATAGGCTTTTAAGTCAAAAAATAATTTATAAAGGAGAATGAGTATGGTAAAACGGTTTTTTTCAATTCTTTTGGTAACCCTAATGGCTTTATCCTTAGTACCGGTTTCCGCTTCCACTCAGAGCACCGAAGTTGACGGCTTTGAGAGCGAGTCGTTAACTATTGGTACAGACCTAGTCGATGTAACCGCCGCAGGCTACGGCGGCTATACAAGCAGCGTCTGGAAAATGGACAGTGATGAAGCTAACTACATCAACGGTTGGACGTATAGTGGCGGTCTCGCCATTGGAGATGGCGGAAATGCTGTTAAGCAGCTGAGCCTGACCCCGGTTTCGGAAAACGGGAATACAGTTATGAAGATTACCCGTGATGGGACGCAGACGACAGGCGCTGGTGTGGCTACTGCGTATCATAGCTTTGACCCAGGGCATGAAAACGATGTTGTTTATACTTCGTTTGATTTTAAGATTGTTACTGCTCCAGGTAGCGGTGGCAATTATATCGGTGTGCGAAGCGGTGAGGTGTCGACCACAAACTTGTTCATTTTTAATAGCAACTATATTCAAAACATCGCTGGCGACGGCCTATCAGGAAATGGTAGTGGCTCAGAAGGAGAAAACTGGGTTAAACATAATAACGAGTGGGTCAGAGTTTTAATTAAGCTTACAAAGGCCAATGCAACAGGCTATTTGTATGATTTAAACGGCAATTTGCTGATTAAAAACACAATTTCAAGAGATTTCGATCTAACACCAGGTGGTGGAGGGCTATACAGCAACGTGCGAATTGTATTACCTGCACAGCAGCAGTTTGACGTAAGGGTTGATAACGGCAAAATTGTGACCGTTGTTCCTGGAACCGATACCGTGGGCTTCGTTTCTGACTCGATTGCCGATAAAGGTAGTGTCAATCCTTCACTTAAATCCGTTGATTTAACCTTTGACCAGCCTGTTGCAGTACCGGCAAACGGCACCATTACCCTGACACCTAACGGTGGCGAAGCCATTTCCTGTACGGCAGCTTCCATTAACGCAGGTGAGGGTCTTCGTGTATCCTGGACAGCAACTCTTGCACCGACAACGCAGTATACCTTAAACTATGCAGGCGTGACTGGCTTGGCAGGCAATGCACTTGGCGATGCAACCAAGACGTTATCCTTTACAACAATGGATGTTGCAATACTGCCTACAACGTATACTGACGGCTTTGAGAGCGAGTCGTTAGCTATCGGCACAGATCTGGTAGATAGCACTAAACCGCTAAACGGCGGCTATACCAGCAATGTCTGGAAACTTGATGAAGATGGAACTTATCGCGTTTCGCTCCAAGGGTTTATTAGTAATGGCGAGCCGCTTCTGAGTATGGTTCCGGTTATGGATGGAACAAACAAGGTTATGAAGATGGCACAGACAACAAATACATCCATTGGTTTTGGTACAGCACTGTATTCCTTTACAGAAACGCAGGCGGACGATGTGGTTGTTTTTTCCGTTAAGTTTAAACCTGTTTCAGGAAGTGGCTATATAGGCTTTGCTAACGAGTATTATTTCTGCAAAGAACTGTTCCATTTTGATAGCACTCAAATTTATAGGACCCCTAGTGACGGCCAAAAAGCTGATGGCTTTAACCACGAAAATAAATGGTACACGGTTAAGATTGCGCTTTCTAAAGAAAGTGTGACCGGTTCCTTGTATGATGAAAACGGCGAACTCAAGCTGGTATCAACGAATTCAGGAACGAACAGTTGTGAACTGAGAAACGTTCGATTTAAATTAGATAGCCCTCAAGCAGAAGTGTATCTGGATGAGAGTAGCATGACAGTTATCAAAGCCGGCAACACAGTTTCTTATAGTGGTGCAAGCTCACTTTCAACCGATGCCTGGGCACCGGCGGTTGATTTGAAGTTTGATATCCCCGTGGCGACACCGGCAGCGGGTGCAGTTACCTGCAGTGCAGGTGCATGCACCGTAGAACAGATTGCTCCCGACACACTGCGAGTGACTCTGGGCGCACTGGCTAAGGGAACCTATACCTTAGATTTCAGCGGCGTAAAAGGTATTTTAAACAACCGTCTCTTCGGCGCAACAAGTGTTACCTTTACAGCAGAAGCAGACGAAGTCATTCTGGCAAAGAATAAGACCATTGACATCGTAATTTATGACTGGAAAGTCAGCGGTGACCAAACCATCACCGTGTGGAACTACAAAGAGGCAATGACACCTGTATTCTATGTAGCGCTTTACAGTGGCAAACAATTAGTAGGCGTTGAGAAGTTTACAGACAAGGCCTTAGCGCCTGGCGTAACGGACGTTACCATGACACTGAGCAAGACTTACGAATATGTTACAGACATCAAAGTAATCGCCGTGAACAACGAAACGGACTTTAAACCTATTATGGATTGCGTTGATGTTTCACAGTATGATTAATTTATAAGAGTTTTTAAAATATTTACCATGATCCTATTGATTGCGGCGGCTTACCCGCCGCCGCAATGTTTTTCTAAAATCGCCGAGGAAATATTCATTTGCTTATGCAGAATCAAAATGCGTGAATGTGTTTTCTGTTTTGTTTTAAAATCCAGAAGATAGATTCATTCATTTTACATTATAAGGGCGGGGGAATAATACTACTATGTCAGAATTTAATTATGATGCAACAACGATTATGAAAAACGGGTTTCCCACGATAAAAAAATTAGGTGCGGTGAGTCCTTATGGTGAAATGTCGCCTTTTGTATGGAAAGGTAAGCTGATGCGCCTGGAGTTGATTGATTCAGCAAGGTCTGTTATGACAGCACAAGATTCAAAGGCTGGAATTCGTGACTGTGAAACAGGAGAATTTATATCCTACCTGGCTGAAGATAGCTATTACCATTCGGCATATATTGAAGGTGATACGGCTTATGTACTGGGTGTTGATTTGAAAAACCGCGATACCATTCGTATCTACGAGAGCCGTGACTTGGTTCATTGGACAAACAGAGTGCTGCTAAAAAATCCCGGTTGGTCATATTGTAACACCGGCCTGACAAAGGGTGAAAATGGTTATGTTCTTTTAATGGAGGGTGCTGAACCGCCAGAGCATGTGGGTCAATATCCTTATACGTTCTTTTTTGCCACCTCGCCCGACCTTCAGCATTGGACTTTGATGGACTACGACCTAGGCTTTTCTAAAGAGCGCTATATGGGCGGCCCCTGGATACGCTATAGCGAGGGCTGGTATTATGTAATCTCAGTTACAGAGCTGCCCTGTCAGCGGTATACAAATTATATTTACCGTACAAAGGATTTTAAAGATTGGTATGTGGGATATTATAATCCTATTTTGATTCCCAGCGAAGAAGACAGGGTCATTTCGCCGGACGCCGCGGATATAACCGAGGAAATTGCCAGAGAGATTCAAACAGGCTTCCTGTCCAGTAATGCGGATATTGACATGTGTGACTACAACGGCAAGACTTATATCAATTATGGGGTCGGCAATCAGCTCGGCTTTTATTATATGGCAGCGGCAGAATATGATGGTAGCGTTGCAGAATTTCTCCGCTCGTTCTTCGAATAACAGTTCAAGCATGCTGTACAAAACTTTTGTGTTGAAGAGAGTGTGTTACTATGCTAAAAAAATTTTGTTCTATCTTTTTGACTGTTCTGCTGATTGTTAGTACATTGCCTACCGTACTGGCTGAAGGCGCATTGCTTTCTCTGCAAGATGCGGTAGAGCCATTAGAGCTTATGAGCAGTACTGTTTCAGGCAAAACATTATGTTTTCCGGTGGAAAATCATACAGGCGAGGATATGTCTGTCAGTTTATTGCTTGCGGTTTATCAAAAGTCAGGTGATAGCCGGAAGATGCTGGCAGTAGAGCGCTCAGAAGCAATTATTGAAGCAGATGCAGAAACGCTGCTGGTTACCATGACGGGTAATTATCACGATGTAAGCGAAGTCAAACTGATGGTTTTTAACGATATGGAGCGTCTTATGCCGGTTGCAACCGCTAAAGGCGTTGTCATTCATGAGAAGGTGCCCTTTTATGACGTTGATGACTATGAAAAAGAGTTACTTTTCAAGCAGGATTTTGAGGGTGGGACTTTGCCCTCTAACGTGGAAGTCTCCACCTCTTATACCAGTGAAAATATTGATTCTACCGTCGGCTATGGCGGTGGCAACTCTTATAAAGTCAGTGGCGAGGATTCAAAATCTGACATAGAGGGCGGTACATCATTAGTATATACAATCAGTAATCTTGATATACAAAAAGGAAGCGGAATCTTAGCTTCGGCACAGATGAAAGCAGAGGGCTTAAGTGGTGAAAAGGCAGATGCGGGCGAAAGTACTTGGGCAGAAGGCTGCCGGACAACCATGACCTATAAAAATTCTGTTACAGGTGAGTCCAAAGACATTTACATAATTGATGAAACGATTAACGGGACCACGGATTGGATTGAATCCATGCAATACGCGATTTGCGAATTTGACGTAGATACCGTTAGCGTGATGTGCTATTTAAACGGCACGGTAAACAAGGGAATGGCATGGTATGATGAGATTTGCTTGTATAAGTTAGGCTTTGACCCATTTTTAGAGGCGGTGCTTGAGACGCCAAACTATAAGGGATTTATTTATGGCGAAAATGGTGTGGGGGATATCAACCTCTCTACAAGCGTAAAGGATTATGGCGGTCTTTACGATTTAGACAATTGCCGTGTTCGGGCACAGGTTGTTGATGCTTGTGATACTGTGCAGATGCGTGCTGCTGTAGAAGATGCGCAGGAAGAAATTAAAATCAGCTTTTCTTCAGGTGACCTCACCATGGGGCAGGACTACTATTTGCAGCTGATGTTAGAAAATAAAACAACAGGAGAGTGTTACAGTTTTCGCGAATGGACGCTCCGGAAGCGCCCTGAAACATATCGTCCAAACCATTATTTTGATGAGTATGGCAGGTTTGTAATTGATGGTGAGCCAACCTTCTTAATGGGCATTTATGGCATGAATAAGCTTTATGATACAATTGATAATTTAGCAGGAACGCCCATAAATGTCCTCATTCCTTATGGGTATGCCTGGCTTATATCCTATGATGGTTCACAAGGAAAGTATAAAATTGATATTGATGAGGAATTGCTTGATTATGCTGAGGCACATGACATTAAGCTTATAGCAGCGTTAGCCAATTTTATTTATTCTAAGGTACAATCCACAGGCACATTCAGCGACATTGTTTCTAAGCCGCAGGAATCAAGAGAGGCATATACACAATATGCTGAGCTTTTGGATCATTCGGCAATTTTAGGCTACTATAT
>JAZOBC010000082.1:0-18005 GCA_045595795.1 Clostridia bacterium
AAAAAGGGGCTGTAGCATTTTGCTACAGCCTCCTAATTTTTATAACTACACGCTGTAAATCAAATCATCATATGTCGGAATTGGCCAATACTCTTTGGAAACAATTGCCTCTAATCCGTCAGCATGCTTTCTAACCTCTTCCATAGCGCTGACTAAGGAATCACGCGAAAAATTTGCATGAGCAATAAAGTCATCATGAAAACGTTCTGACTTCTCTACTGCCTTTTCAAGCTTTTTCACTGCTTTGTTTAAGGCTGCAATACCGCTCGTCAACTTTCGCAGCACTTCTTCCTCCGGTAAGGTATCAAAACCGGCTCCTGCTGCTTTAATGTTTGTAATGGTTTTGGCTGTTTCTCCGGCAAACGCCATACAGGCAGGCATAATTTGACGATTCAGCATTTGCAGAAGTGTGTGCGCTTCAATCCCAACAATCTTAGAATATTTATCCATTTTAATCTCGTACCGTGCACGAAGCTCAGTCGCAGAATATACATGGTGTTTTTCAAAAACAGAGATAGACTCAGGCAGAATAAAGGCAGCATATGAATCAACAGAATTGTTGATGTTCGGCAGTCCTCTCCGTTTTGCCTCAGCAACCCATTCTTCTCCGTAGCCGTTACCGTTAAAGATAATACGCTTATGCTTTTGAATGATTTCAGCGAGCAACTTGTCCAGTTCCTTGTTAAAGTCTTTTGCTTGTTCTAAGCGATCCGCAATATTCGACAGTGCATCAGCTACAATGGTGTTTAAAACCGTGTTGGGACCGGCAATAGAAGCTGAAGACGGCACCATACGAAACTCAAATTTATTGCCGCTAAAGGCAAAGGGTGAAGTTCTGTTACGGTCAGTAGAATCCAAAGACAAATTCGGAAGTCCCGGAACACCAATATCAAGCACACCGCCAAACTTTGTGGGATGATTTTCACCATGCTCAATTTGCTCTAAAATATCTGTCAGTTCATCACCCAAAAAGACAGAGATAATAGCCGGCGGTGCCTCTAAAGCACCCAAACGATAGTCATTACCGGCGTTGGCCGCTGAAGCACGAAGAAGTGCCGCATGGTCATCAATCGCGCTGATGACAGCGCACAAAATGAGTAAAAACTGTGCATTTTCACGCGGGGTTTTTCCGGGATTAAGTAAATTGACACCATCCGGTGTGGTAATAGACCAGTTGTTATGCTTACCGGAACCATTAATGCCGGCAAAGGGTTTTTCATGAAGTAAGCAAACCATGCCATGATGGTCTGCAATTTTCTTCATCAGTTCCATGGTAATCTGATTATGGTCACAGGCAATATTGACCGTTTCAAAAATCGGTGCCAGCTCATGTTGTGCCGGTGCTGCCTCGTTGTGCTTAGTTTTAGACGGAACGCCCACCTTCCATAGAGCTGTATCAAGTTCCTTCATGTAGGCAGAAACTCGCTCTTTTAAGGTTCCAAAATAATGGTCATCCATCTCCTGGGTTTTGGGCGGCTTTGCGCCCAACAGAGTTCTTCCTGTGAAAACCAAGTCAAGCCTATCTTTCCAAGTTTTTTTATCAACCAAAAAATATTCCTGCTCCGCACCACAACTCACATGAACACGTTCGGTCTTTTGATCGCCGAACAGACGCAGAATGCGAACTGTTTGCTTAGACAGAGCTTCAACGGAACGTAAAAGAGGTGTTTTTTTATCTAGCGCTTCCCCATTATAAGAGCAAAACGCCGTGGGAATACAAAGAGTTAAGCCACTGGAATCCTCTTTCAAAAAGGCAGGCGAGGTACAATCCCACGCTGTGTAGCCACGAGCTTCAAAGGTTGCCCGCAGACCGCCCGACGGGAAGCTGGATGCATCAGGCTCGCCCTTAATCAGTGCTTTACCGGAAAAGTCTGTTAATGCTTTTTTTCCATCGCGAGATAAGCCCAAAAAGGAATCGTGCTTTTCTGCAGTAAATCCATTTAAGGGCTGGAACCAGTGTGTATAGTGAGTTGCACCGTGTTCCATGGCCCAGTCTTTCATAGCAGCAGCCACAATTTCAGCCACCTGAACCGTTAAGGGTGTTCCCTTTTCGATGATATCCTTCAGTTCATGAAAGGTATCACGAGGTAGCCGCTCCTGCATCACGGCCTCGTTGAACACATAGCAACCAAAAATTTCATGTAAATTGCAAGTTGACATATAAGCCTCCGATCTATGACGCTGTCAAACAATAAAATATGCATGGAAAAAACCCATACGCATTCATTTTACCACAGATAAAAACCATTACGCAAGATATAAACAAGATTTTTTCTAAAAAATAAAAAACTGTATCTTATGATACAGTTTTTCGTTTTGCTTTTATTCTAAAATAAATCAGCAAGGCCGTGCCGACAATGACGCATAAGGCAGCCAAAATCTGAGAAATACGAACGCTATATAGCCAAAGGCTATCGCTCCGCATGCCTTCAATAAAAAATCTGCCAAGACCATAACCGATCAGATAAAGCAGAAATATCTCACCGTCAAATTTCTGATGTTTTTCGTATAGATTCAGCAAGATAAAAACAACCAGATTCCAAAGTGATTCATACAAAAATGTGGGATGTACTGTAATACCCTGATTCACAAGTTTCATACGAAATATTGCCGTATCCGTTACACTGCCATATGCCTCAGCGTTGACAAAGTTACCCCAACGACCTATGATTTGACCAATTAAAAGACCAAAGGCACCAATGTCAAATATCTTTGCAAACGAAATCTTTTTTACGCGACAATAAATCAAAGTGGAAACACAAGCACCAATCACGCCGCCATAAATGGCTAAGCCACCCTCCCAGATTTTAAAAACATCCAGAAAATTGCTTTTATAATCATTCCACGAAAAAATAACATAATACAGTCTGGCGCAAACGATGGCAGAAGGCAAGCCCCAGATGAGAACATCTAAAACCGTTTCCTCATGTAGCCCGCGCTGCCTTCCTTTCTTTTTTGCAAAGAAATAGGCTAAAACGATGCCCAATGCAATAATTACACCATAATAATGAATGGATAAACCAAAAAAAGAAAAGGAATTTTTAAGGGTAAAGGGGCCAATTCCCAAGCCCGGAAAGCTGATTGTATTTGTCATGCTGTCTCCCCTTCCGATGTATTACTGCGGCAGAATGACCGAAAGCACAGAACGATTCGGATCAAAATAAGAACGCAGTCTTTTGTTTAAGTCCTCAAGTGTAATGTCTTGCATCACATCTAAAAAGTCAAACAGCCCAATCCCGTTAAACACCTGACTCATATATTGATGCGCCACACCACTTAAATTATTAAAATGCTTGATATAACGGCCTGTCATAGCACGGCAAACCCGGTCAACATCTGCCTGCATAAGGCCTTGCTGCTGCATCTTTGCAATACCTTCAAACACCATATCTCGCACCGTTTCCGGCTCGTGGCTTTCACCGGATATTGATACATATCCATAGGCAATTTCACTGGCAGATTCTGCTTCCATGCCGCCTAAGATATAGCCACCGTCATAGAGCTTCTCATAAAGTTCACTTGTCTTGCCGAACAAAAGCTCACATATAATGGAAAGTTCAATATCTTTTTTTAATAACTGTTTTCCATCATAGCCACAATCGGGGTCCTTAAAACCCAGCATAAACATTGGCACGCTGACATCCAACTTTTTGCTGACATAGGACGTTTGAACCGTGCTCGGCTCATTGCCGTAAAACCGTTTGATTTCACCCTCGGGGGCATCCTTTTGATGAATGTGTGCCTCAATGCAGGCACCAATGGTTTCAGGGTTAATATCACCAATGATAAATAAGCACATGTTGGAAAGATTATAAAAAGTATGATAGCAATCATAGAGGGTTTCTTTCGTAATTTTCGAAATTGAATTCACTGTGCCGGCAATATCAATCCGAACAGGATGCTCATGAAACATGCCACCCAAAAAGCCCATCATCAGCTGCCAGTCCGGGTCATCATCATACATGCCAATTTCCTGACCGATAATGCCTTGCTCTTTTGCAACATTTTCTTCCGTAAAATAGGGCTGTTGCACGAAATCCAGCAGAATGCCCAGATTTTCTTCAATATCCTGCGTGCTTTCAAACAAATAGGCAGTCACATGAAAACTGGTATAAGCATTGGCATTGGCACCATGGCGCGCATAACTTTCAAACACATTCGAGCCATCGGGTTGTTCAAACATTTTATGCTCCAAAAAGTGTGCAATACCATCCGGCAATAAAATTTCTTCCTGCTTACCCGGTGCAATAAAACGGTTATCTACTGAGCCGAAATGTGTGCCAAAAACGGCATAGCTTTTGCTGTAACCTTTCTTGGGAATCAGCGCAATTTTCAAGCCGCTTTCATGCTCGGCTGTATATAAACATTCTTGCAAGATAGCGTTTTCATTTTTCGTGAACTGAATCATTCGGCTTCCTCCTGTTCCTTACCTTTCATGACGTATACCATTTCAGGCTTAATTAAGCGAGCGACGGCAATCACTTCTTCTTTGGTGACCATCTCAATTAGCTTGCACTGCTCCTCTAAACTGATATTGGTGCCGCTGACGGCCTGACCCAAGTAATAATCCGCCAGATAACCGTTGCTGTCTCCTAAGGAGCGTAGTGAGTTGACAATGCTTTTGACTGAAACATCAAATTCATAATCGCTGATTTCGCCATTTTGCATAGCAGATAGCTGCGCCAAAATTTCTGCTTCAGCTTTTTCTTTATTTTGATATTCAATACCCGAGCTGACAACCATGAGTCCCTTATAGCGTTCTAAGCGTGAGGACGCATAATAAGCCAGGCTCAGTTTTTCGCGTACATTGTTAAATAGCTTTGAATGAGCACCGCTGCCGAAAACGGAATTAAATACCATGAGGGCACTGTAACGTGCATCACGCGGTGCAATGCCGGTATAAAAGCCCATGGAGAGTTTCGCCTGAGACACATCATAGCTCTCAGACACTTCTTCCGTCTCTTGCTTCGGTACATAAAGAGCCGTTTCAGGGTATTTTGTTTCCTTCGGTGTGACCGTTGAAAACCGTTCCTTAACCATGGCGGTAATCGCTTCAATGTCTGCATCGCCGGTTACAAAAATATCAATGGGACTTTCATGTAAAACCGTTTCATACTGCGTGTATAGGCTTTGCGGCGTGATACACTCTACATCTTCTACGCGACCCAATTCATAAATGCTGTAAGCATCATCTTTACACATGCATTCCACAAGACGCCAAACGGCATAAGAACGCTTGTCATTAATAAGCGCCTTGATATCGTTAATCAGATTCACCTTTTCCTGGTCAACATAATCCTGACGAAAACCACCGTCTGTTACTTGAGGACACAATATCATATCCAGCAAAAAGGATACCGCCTTCATCGTGCATCCTTCACCTGCAGGCAGATAGGAATCTGCCACAGTACTAACCGTAAAGGATAGAATTTGGTCTTCTCCTTTTCGACGGATATCGGCATCAAAATATGCACCATATAAGTCCTGCAGATAGCGTCCCACTGCTGCGGTGTCCTTTAATAGACTGTTACCACGACGCATCACATCTGTCAACAGTGCATTGGCAGCAGCTTCTTTGTGGCTCAAGGGTCTATGAAAATGAATGCCTACCGATACGGTTTTAAATTTATCTGTTTCAATATGATGCAGGGTGATACCCGGCTTTATTACATAGGTTTTTAAATCTGTCATGATATTCTCTCCTCCACGGTTTTAAATCAATCCCGATATTTGACCATCTCGGCATAAATCTCACGCTTGCTCACGCCTCGATCAGATGCCACAGCTTTTTGCGCTTCTTTTTGATCCATGCCAAGAGCCATGTAATGCTTAATATGTTCCAAAATCGTTAAATTATTTAAATCATTTGCTTCTTCTGCGTCACAAATAGCACCCTCAAGAACCAAAACATATTCACCCTTCGGCTCTTTTTCGCGGTAGAGCTCCACCGCGCCGGACAGCGTGGTTCTAATAATTTCTTCATATCGCTTTGTCAGCTCACGAGCCAGCACAATTCGTCTGTCACCCAAAATCTCATAAAAATCACGCAGTGTTCTGCGAAGCTTGTGGGGTGCCTCATAAAAAATCATGGTGTGTGGCTGATGGCGAATGGAAAGCAAATGGTCTCGACGGCTTTTTTTGTTCACACTGAGAAAGCCCTCAAAGGAAAAACGCCCCGTAGGCAGTCCTGAACTGATTAAGGCAGAAACAGCCGCCGTGGCACCGGGTACCGGCACAACAGGAATGCCATGCTCCGCACAAAGCCGCACCAGATCCTCGCCGGGGTCAGAAATAGCAGGCGTCCCAGCATCAGACACCAGCGCCACCGTTGCACCTTCCTGCAGCTTTTGAATTAAAAACTCGCCCTTTCCTTTTTCGTTATGCTGAAAATAACTGGTTAAAGGGGTTTTTAACTCCAAATGATTTAACAGTGCAGCTGTGCGACGTGTATCCTCAGCCGCAATCAAATCAGCATCACGCAGCACGCGAATGGCACGCAAGGTAATATCCTCTAAATTACCGATAGGGGTTGCCACTAAATAAAGCGTGCCTGGTTGTAATTCATTTTTTTGGTCTTTGTTATGCTCTGTCATTGTTTTCTCCCAAATCAAGCTGAATAATCAGCCCGCTGTTTCTGTTTTTTTGCCCTTCGATCACCATGAGTTTGGGCACTTTTCCTTTGCCTGAGGCAAAGAACGTCAGTCGTTTCGGCTCTAAACGTTTTTCACGCATAATCGATAAAATATCGGTTAATCGTTCCGGTCTATGTACCATATAAAATTTACCGCCGCTGGGCAGCAAATAAGCTGCAGCCGCCACACAATCTTCCAAATCACAGCAAACCTCATGACGGGCAATGGTAACGCTTTCTCGTTCATTGGTTTTGCCGGTGTTTGGCTTCATGTAAGGCGGATTACAGGTAACAACCTGAAAGCTTTCGGCAGGAAAAAGTTCACGAATCCGCCGAACATCGCCGTTAATAATAGAAATTCTGTCTGTTAAGTCGTTTAACTTTACAGTCCTGGTTGCCATATCTGCCATTTGACTTTGAATTTCTAACCCAACTGCCGAAACAGATTGATCTTTTTTACATAAAAGCATCGGCACAATGCCCGTACCTGTGCATAAATCCATGATACGGTCACCGGATTTTACTATCGTAAAGTCAGCAAGCTTCACAGCATCAGTTCCAAAACGGAATTCCTCTTGCCCTTGTATGATATAAAATTCGTCGCCAATATCCTCTAACGTCTCTCCTTCATAAAGCAAGGACTCATCCATTAATCTCATGACGCCCCTCCAACGCACGGGTCAGCGTAACCTCATCAGCATATTCCAAATCACCACCGACCGGAATACCATGTGCAAGCCTTGTGGTTTTCACACCAAAGGGGGCAAGCAGTTTGGCAATATACATAGCTGTTGCCTCCCCCTCTAAGTTGGGGTTTGTTGCCATGATAACCTCACGCACATCCACCGCTGTCACTCTGGCAAGAAGCTCTTTGATGCGAATATCATCAGGACCCACACCGTCCATGGGTGAAATCACACCATGGAGAACATGATAGGTTCCATGATATTCTCTTGTTTTTTCAATTTTAATGACATCTTTTGGTTTTTCAACCACGCAAATGAGGCCCTGGTCACGGCGTTCATCTGCACAAATATCGCAAGGCACCTTTTCAGTTAGTGACTGACAAACGGGGCAAAATATAATTTTTTCCTTGGCACAAACCAATGCCTCAGCAAAAGCCTCCACTTCTTCACGAGAAAGCTTTAACACATAATAGGCAAGGCGTTCCGCCGTTCGTTTACCGATACCGGGCATTTTTGCAAATTCTTCAATCAGCCGTGCAATGGGTGTTGCATACATCGCTTTCACTCCTACTCAGTCTTTGCATCAGCTTCTAAAACCAATGCACCTAATTCTTTGGCTGTTATTTCGCCATATTCATCCGACTTAACAGCCGGACGGCCATCATAATGTTGAATGGCATATTCCAACAAATCAATATCTTTTATATTGAAGCACACAGGCGTTGCGCCCGGTCGATTAAACAAAGCAAGCGCCTGCTCCAGCTCCTCGCCTTTTTCAGTTTTAATCTCAATCAGTTGCTTGTTTTGGCTGATGATTTTACCTGAAAAATCCAAAAACAGCACCTCATTTTGTGAACAAATGGCATTGAGCATGGGAAAATCAGGATGCAAGGGCGATAGCTGCCAAATTTCTTTGAAAGCAGATGCTACATAGGCTGCGCTGCCGGATGAAAGACCAATCATGGCACATTTCTGATGCACAAAAGAAGGAATATAGTCAGCGTAATCCTCCGGCTCCAAGTAGTGCCCCGGATTGCTGACAGCAAATAAAGGAAGCGTTGTAAACGCCTGCATCTCCGTTAAAATAGCAAGCGCATCATCAATATACATATTGGTGCAACCAACAGCACAAACATCCAGCGCCTGCAGCGTTATCAAAAGTGTAACCGCACGTGAAACTGCTTCTTCTCCGTCACCCACGCAAATACCGATACACACCGGCAAATCTGTAGCCTCACGAAGCGCATAAAGAGCGCACTTAGCTGAAACAGCATCCTTAAAATCTGTTAAAAAGATAGCAGAAACCGCTTGATCATCAAGCCAGGTTGCCTGACGAACCACCTGTTCATGATAGTCCTGATAGACATCATCATTTGATAAAAAGCTCTCAGGCGCCGTGATTTGCCCTGCAACAAATGCTTTGTCGGAAGCTGCATCAAATAGAGCATCCAACAACTTTTCATCCTCATCATCCATATGCACACAAACAGGTGCCAATAACACATTGGCACCTGTTTGCACATAATCCTCCAAAGCCACAGCATCAGCTTCATTTGCCGATGCTATGACCAAAACGTTTGATTTTAATATTTCCTTGAGCTGAGATGTAGTCATACAACACCGCCTGTCTGCTTATTTCGAAACATAGCCTTCAATGGTAGAAAGCATATTGTCAATCTGTTTTTTACGCATGAGAAGATTTCCCTTTCCATTTACCAAAACAAGATAATTTCTTTCATCATAAGGCACACAACTGATCACGGTTTGGCTTCCATCATTTTTATGATAGCAAATGGTGAATTCAGCACTTCCTGAGTAAGGCTGTGTAATAAAGTCGTCAAGGCTTAAGCCCAAAACAGCCTGATATGCCTTTTTAAAGTTTGATTCTTCAATCTTTTTCCCGTCAATGGTGTAGGTAGCGTGATCCGCGCTGCCGGAAATGGTCATCATGTGACTTTTGCCAAGACCTTCTAAAGTAACCTTGGATACCTCTGTAATATTCTCCAGATGAATCAGTTTATCAACCAGTTCATGATAACCCAGGGATAAAAAGTCTAATTTTTCCGTTGCAACTTGATAAATCATGTTATTCCCTACAAGGCGAATATACGTATTGCTGTCTTCAGCGTTACCGACCTGTACGGTGTAGGTGATACCGTCAAAGGTAGAAAGACTATAAGTTACTTTCGGCTGGTCGAGTCCATAATCCTTGCCTGCTTCCGGTACCGCAATGGATACAACCGCAGTTTGTGTCAAAATATTGGTCAACAGTCTTTCAGAAATGTTGTAGGCATTCGCTGTTTTCATAATGGGCTTCGTCATATGCCACTCATAGGCAGGCTCTTCCCCTTCCGGTGCCACATTTTTCAAAACCAGTTCAATGGATTCTGCATTCTGCCTGTTAATGGCAATGCTTTTAATGTTTTCTCCGGCAATAGAATAAATATCACTGCTTAAAAGATTTGAAAGCGGTCCGGCTAAGTTATCACAACCGGAAGCACTCTTTGTATAGACCTTCGTTTCACCATCAAGCATCAAATAGGTAATGGTGTTTTCAATACTGTTGTTACCGATCAGCACCGTAGTTTTACTACCGTCAGAAAGTGTAATCTGAACGGTTCTTTGAGGCTTATCTAAGCCATACTGTGCAAGGTTTTGTGCGTTTTCTTCGAGCAATTCTTTTGCAACAATGTTCGCACATTCATATAAAAGTGTTTCCACACGGGATTGCGAAATTAAGATGTCAGGATTGTTGTTTACAAGCCAAACGCCGTTCTCCATGGAAATGGTATAGGTTTCTTTTGGCAGAGTGACCGTAACGGCAGCAATGTTACTTTTTTCTGTTTTAAATACCGTCACCGTATCAGGCAACTCAGGTAGTACCGTTTCCTCCTGCTTTGGCTCATATTGAGACACAAAATACATGCCGGCGCCGAGCACAGCAATGACCAGTACTAAAATAATAATATTTCTGACAGGCTTCATCTTTTGTCCGTCCTTTCATCCAAATCTATCTTCATTTTACACGAATCTTACAGAAGATGCAAGTCGCAAGTATATTCGTCACAAAAACTTTACAAAACCGGCCGGATTAAGTTGACTTCGCCGGTTTCTAAGGTGATAATTTCTCCGTTTTCTCGTTGAATGAGTAAACGCGCACAATCATCAATGGACAGAGCAAGTCCCATCATGACTGCGCCATTTTTCAAAAACTGAATGGTTTTTCCTAAAATGTTAGAATGATCACGATAAATATGCAGAAAGTCTGTTTCCGGTAAAGCCTCATAAAGTAATGACCATTGCTTGACAATCTCCGCACATAGTGAAAGCTGTTCGGGTACACCGTTATGTAATGGAAGTTCTGCAAGGGAGATGGTTTTGCCAGAAATCTCATCAGCGTAGCCCTTTTGGGGTGGGCGCAGGTTGATGCCGATACCCAAAACCACATAATCAAGTTCTCCCAAAGCGTCAAATTGTCCCTCGGCTAAGATACCGCAAAGCTTTTTATTGTCATAATATAAATCATTGACCCACTTAATTGAAACCGGTACGCCTGTTAGCTTCAAAATGGCCTTCCAAACCGAAACTGCGGCACACGCTGTTAACAATCCGGCATCTGCCTGAGATGCCCTCGGGCGCAAAATCAGACTCATATAAAGCCCGCTGCCCTGCGGGGAATAAAAGTGCCGCCCCATGCGTCCTCTGCCGTTTGTTTGCGTTTCTGAAAGCACAACGGTTCCCTGAGGAGCGCCACATGCAGCCAGCTCCTTGGCTCTGTCGTTGGTGGATGTGATGGTGTCATAGCATTCTGCACTGCTGAAAAAACCGCAGTCAGACAGCAGTGCAGAAATTTCTTGTTCGGATTGTGTATGACGATTCATAATATCATCCTATTTCGTTTTTGATATGCAAGTTAGTCAAGCCAACGAAAACTGCCTGACATAAGGGTAACACGGTCAGCATCAACAGTTAACAAACCGCCATCAGTGTGTCCGATTTTTTCTGAATGATCCGTTAGTTCAACCTTGCAATCACAAGGCTGAACTGAGGTGATAAACGGAATGTGTCCTGCAAAAACCGCTAAATCGCCGTTGGCGCCCCTCAGGCTGATTTGAATAACATCATCCTGAAAAATTGTGCCATCGGGTGAAGAGATGGTTAAACGATATGTGTTCATTACGACACCTTCTTTGCCTTTGCCACAGCCTCGTCAATGGTGCCTACAAATAAGAAAGCAGATTCCGGCAAATCATCATGCTTGCCTTCAATGATTTCCTTAAAACCGCGAATGGTTTCAGAAAGCGGCACATAGGTTCCCTCAATACCTGTAAATTTCTCAGATACGAAGAACGGCTGCGACAGAAAACGCTGAATCTTTCTGGCACGCTGCACCAGCAGCTTATCATCGTCAGATAACTCATCCATACCCATAATAGCAATGATATCCATGAGCTCCTGATACCGCTGCAGAATTCTCTGCACCTCACGGGCAACACTGTAATGCTCCTCACCTAAAATCTCCGGTGACAGAATACGGCTGGTGGATTCCAGCGGATCGA
This sequence comes from Clostridia bacterium, assembly GCA_045595795.1. Lineage (GTDB taxonomy): Bacteria > Bacillota > Clostridia > UBA1381 > UBA9506 > UMGS755. The sequence continues at coordinate 11,877 of JAZOBC010000082.1, forward strand.
CTGCAGGATAAATGCCCTGAGATGCAATGTTACGGGACAAAACCGTGGTTGCATCAAGGTGTGCAAAGGTGGTTGCAGGTGCAGGGTCTGTCAGGTCATCAGCCGGCACATAAACCGCCTGAATCGAGGTGATAGAACCTTTTTTCGTTGAAGTGATTCTCTCCTGCAGCGTACCCATTTCATTGGCAAGGGTGGGCTGATAGCCAACGGCTGAGGGCATACGGCCTAAAAGTGCCGAAACCTCAGAACCCGCCTGCGTGAAACGGAAAATATTATCAATGAATAAGAGCACGTCCTGCCCTTCTTCATCGCGGAAATATTCTGCCATGGTAAGACCCGAAAGTGCCACACGCATTCTTGCTCCCGGTGGCTCATTCATCTGACCATATACCAAAGTGGTATTAGCCAAAACGCCGGATTCCTTCATTTCATTATACAGGTCGTTGCCTTCTCTGGTACGTTCACCAACACCGGTGAACACAGAAAGACCACCATGCTGCTTGGCAATGTTGTTAATTAACTCCATAATCAAAACGGTTTTACCAACACCGGCACCGCCAAACAGACCAATTTTACCTCCCTTAGAATAAGGACAAATCAGGTCAATAACCTTAATGCCTGTTTCAAAAATTTCGGTTGCAGTAGAAAGCTCTGCATATTCCGGTGCAGGACGATGAATATTCCAACTCTCCTCTGTTTCCGGTGCAGGCTGATTATCAACCACATCACCTAACACATTAAAAATTCTGCCTAAGGTCTCACGTCCCACGGGCACGCTGATGGCCTTACCTGTATCGGTAACTGCCGTGCCGCGTTTTAACCCATCGGTAGAAGCCATGGCAATACAGCGAACGGTGTTATCGCCAATATGCTGTGCCACTTCAACCGTCAGGGTTTTATCCCCATTGGGCATGGTCAGTGCATTATATATGGCAGGCAGACTGCCTTCTTCAAAACGAACGTCAACAACAGGCCCCATGACCTGTGAAACAACGCCTTTTGCTGTTTCTGACATGTTATTTACCTCCTTTATGCATCGCTGCCGGCAACAATTTCCGTAATTTCCTGGGTGATGGCACCCTGTCTTGCACGGTTATATTGCAGTTGTAAATCATCCAGCATTTGCTGAGCGTTTTTTCCGGCAGAATCCATTGCAAAACGACGCGCTGCCACTTCTGATGCATAGCTTTCCCGCACCGAAGCCACAAGCATCGCTGCCAAATATTCATAAATTGCCGCATTTAAAATGGTCATTTCATCCGGCTCAAACAAAACACTGTGCGTTTTGTTTGCTTCTTTTTTTTCAAGAGGAAGCAGCCAGGTAACCTGTGGTTCCTGCGACATCATAGACACATATTTGGTGCAAACAATGCCCACTCTGTCAAACTCTCCTGCTAAAAATCCGGCACAAAGGTCCTTTGCCAAAGAAATGGCATCCCCATAGCTAAAGGTTTCAGCCAACTGAAAATCGCCGCCATAACGGTCGCAAGAGCGCTTACCGATTGGAATGATTTCCGTTGCATCATAGTCTCTCATCAAGCGAAAGATATTTGCATTATAACCGCCGGCAAGTCCCCTGTCTCCTGCTACTACAACGAGACAAAGCTTGCTCCCCTCACGCTTTTGCATGTAGGGGCTTTTCGCACATTCGCTGCAAGATGTCAAGAGCGCCACAGCATCTGTCATGACAGAAGCATATTGACGGCTTTGCATCATGGCTTCTGTGGCGCGTCTGATTTTAGAAGACGCAACAAGTCCCATGGCTTTTGTCAAATGCAGGGTTGAGTCAACACTCTTAATGCGGCTTCTGAGTTTTTTAATATCAGCACCCATCTACAATCACCTCTGCATGTTACCCAATGCTTCTTTCAGCATGTCAAAGTCTGCATCGTCAGCATAGCCTTGCTCAAACCGCACAAGCAAGCTTTCATATTCATTTTCAAGCTTTTCATACAATGCCTGTTCATAGTCTGCTACTTTGCTTACCGCAACATCATTCAAATAACCGTTAATGGCTGCATAAATAATGGCCACCTGGCAACCCACACGCACCGGTGAATTTCGGTTTTGCTTTAAAACCTCCACAATGCGCTCACCTAAGGCAAGTCTTGCCTTGGTATCGGCATCTAAATCGCTGCCGAACTGCGCAAAGGACTGTAGTTCTCTATACTGAGAATATAACAGCTTCAGCTCGCCGGAAACCTTTTTCATTGCCTTCAGCTGTGCCGATCCACCAACACGGCTAACGGAAATACCCGGGTTAATGGCAGGCATAACGCCGGCATGGAACAGCTCTGTTTCCAAAAATATCTGACCATCGGTAATGGAGATAACGTTGGTGGGAATATAGGCCGAAACGTCACCTGCCTGGGTTTCAATGAGCGGCAGTGCCGTAATAGAACCGCCACCATATTCCTCGGCCACACAAGCCGCTCGCTCTAAGAGTCTTGAATGGAGATAGAATACGTCACCAGGATATGCTTCACGTCCTGGAGGACGACGAATCAACAGTGACAGGGCACGATAGGCAACTGCGTGCTTGGAAAGGTCATCATAAATAATGAGGACATCTCTTCCCTTTTCACGGAAATATTCTGCCATGGCACAGCCGGCATAAGGCGCAACATACTGCAGCGGTGCCGACTCAGAAGCTGATGCCGATACAATGATGGTATATTCCATTGCTCCTGCCCGTGCCAGTTCGTTGGTCAACTGCACAACCGATGAATTTTTTTGGCCAATGGCAACATAAATGCAAATGACATCAGAATTCTTCTGGTTGATAATGGTATCTAAAGCAATTTCCGTCTTACCCGTCTGTCTGTCACCAATAATCAATTCACGCTGACCGCGGCCAATGGGAATCATGCTGTCAATGGCCTTAATACCGGTTTGCAGCGGAACCGAAACACTCTTTCTTTCAATAATACCGGGTGCTTCTGATTCTATGGGGCGTTCTTCTGTGGTTTCTATAGGGCCTTTTCCGTCAATGGGATGTCCCAATGCATCTACCACACGTCCCAGCATGGCTTCACCCACCGGCACAGAAACAACGCGACCGGTGCGCTTAACTGTTGAGCCTTCACGAATAGAGTTGGTGTCAGACAAAAGAGCAACGGAAACCGTTTCATCCTCCAAATTCTGAGCCATACCAAAACTGCCGTCTTCAAACTCAACAAGTTCGCTTGCCATACACTCTCTTAAGCCATATACACGCGCAATACCGTCACCAACCAAAATGACCGTACCGGTTTCGCGCATTTCAATTCGGGATTGATAGTTTTTTATTTGTTGTTTAATGATATTACTAATTTCTTCAGGTCTTGTACTCATCTGCTTATCACATCCTTTACATCACCCAACCGGCGACGAATACTTGCATCAATCACCTTGCCGTCAATTTCAATGATCATGCCACCTAACAGTGATTCATCAATAGTCGTTTCAATTTCCACTTCATGACCGCACATAGATGTTAATTTAGCTAAAAGTGCCTCTGTTTCCTCCTGCGTCAGGCTAACAGCACTGGTAACCAATGCTGTGGAAACATTTTGCGAAGCTGCAAGCAGGTTTTGATATTCCTCTGCTGCATCCAAAAAACTACGCATCATCATTTTCTCACATAAAAGCTTGAGAAATGATACTACGTGCGTATGAAGCGAAGAAAATGCGTCATCAATTAGTGACAGTCGTTCCCCAACAGGAACGGCCGGTGAAGACAATAGTTCAACATAGCCCGGATTATCTTGTAGGGTTTCTACCACCACAGCCAGCGACTCAGAAACTTCCACACGGCAGTTTTCTTCTGATGCAAGCATAAAGAGAGCTGTTGCATATTCCTTACTCATTTGCATCATTGTCATCACCTATTTGTTCAATCACAGCATGAATCATGTTGCGATGGTCCTCAATCTTAATTTCACGGGAAAGCATTTTCTCTGCCAACGCTGCCGAGACATCCACAATTTCACGCTTAATGCCTTCCGTTGCTTTTTTGCGCTCAAGCTCTGCCTCAGTTTGCGCCTGGCGGACAATGCCATCAGCCCGGGCAGAAGCCTCTTCCAAGATTTTTTCACTGCGCCATTTTGCACTGTCGGTGGCTTTTTGCATAATAGAATCTGCCTCTTGCTGGGCACCGGCTTTTTTTTCATTCCAATAGCGTTCATCCTCGAGCGCCCGTTCTCTTGCTTCGTTTGCCTCGCGATAGGTAGCATCAATTGCTGCCTGCCTTCCGGCAAGCATTTTTTTAACGGGACCATATAAGAATTTTTTAATGATTAAAAATAAAATAATCAAATTCGCAAGTGAAATCAAAATCTGCCATAAATTAACGGATATTACGTCCAAAGATTGCATGGTTTATTCACTCCAAATCTCAAACTTACACAGCTTAGCCGGCAATGCTCATAAGTATATCAACGAGCATATTCGGTGCTACGAAGATGAGCAAAATAGCGATAACCAACGCATAAAGACCGGTGGTTTCAGCAATGGCACAACCCATGAGCATGGTGGTGGTTACATCACCCTTGCATTCCGGCTGACGGCCAATGGCTTCACAAGCCTTTGCAACGGCATTACCTTCACCGATACCGGGGCCGATACCCGCGATCATAGCGGTACCTGCTCCAAGAGCACAACAACCCAAAATAATTGCTACTGCGATTTCTAACATACTGATTACCTCCAAAATATTTTTTATTATTTATTTTTCTTTTTTAATTTTCTTTTTTCATATAGCTCTGCCGGAAAACCACTGGCGATATACAACATGGTCAGCATGGCAAAAATATATGCCTGCAAAAGTCCACTGAAAACGTCAAAATAAATTGACAGGATTGCCGGAATACCGATTTGCAGAAACGGAATATCTCCCAGCACACCGGGCAAAAATCCTAACACCATGGACGAAAGTCCCTGCAGGCCTGTTGCCACCAAAACAGAAATAACAGCACCTGAAAGAACGTTTCCGTAATGACGAAAGGCCATGGATATGGGTGTGGCTACCTCACTGATTATGTTTAAAGGTGCTAAAAACGGAACCGGATCGCCAAAGGACTTCATGTATTGAACCGGACCACACTTAGCTTTATAATACGTAATCAAAATAAAGACTAAAATGGCCCAGCCACCCACAATGTTTACATCTGAGGTAGGCGGATAGAGTCCAAACAAAGAAAGCAGGCTCGAAAAAGCCGACAATCCCAAAATGGCGGTCACAAAAGGAGCAAAACCTTTAAAATACTGTCCCATGTTCCCTTCCGTTAAGCCCTGCACCTTTTCCACAATCCATTCCGCTATGTGGTGACGCGTCATCATCCTGCTGCCACCAATACCATGAGTTAAAAAGAGGCACAAACCCAAAATGGCAATCATCACAAAAAGCGAGTTGACCTGAGATTCCGTAATGGGAAGATTCTGCACAGGCATAGGTAAAGTGAAGTAAATATCTGCACCGGCAATATCAATCCCTTCCGAAAGAGGTGATGTCAGAATTTTCAGCACGATGGCAGTGGCAATGGGCAGAACCATCATTAAAACGTACAAAATATCCACTGCTTTGAAAGCGCGACTATTCTGATTCATGTTGCTTAGGCACCTCCTTTGCTTGTTGCTTATCTTTCCACAGCGGTCTGAGTGCAACGGCTATGCGAGGAAAAATAAGCGGAATAATGGTTGCAAGAGTTGAACAAAATGGCATCAAAACGCCAATTACAATCAACACAAAGAGAAGCAATGTACGAATGGAATGAGACAGCTTCATAATCTTTTTCGCCTCATTTTCATCGGCTTCAACGGCCTTTTGAACCGACAGACCCATAAAGAAAAAATTGAGAATCATCACTGCACTGCCCCAGATATTGCCAAGCAGCACTGTGTAATTCCACTGCCCAACGAGCAGAAAAACAGCTTGCATCACAAGGCTGAAAATGATAATCCAAGTCGCGATATATCTTGTTTCACGAATCACTGTATTATTTGCTTTAACCATTTAGTCACTCCCCAATCATCAAAAAAATGCTTTGGGCTTAATTTACACACAAATCCATTTTTCTATGCAAACACCCCATTGGGTTTTATGATATCAATTGAGATATCTCCGCTTTTTTTACGGCAACAATCTAAAAG
>JAZOBC010000083.1:0-47374 GCA_045595795.1 Clostridia bacterium
CTGTCGGCAGCAGGAATACAGAGCTTAAAGTGTTTTTCAACATAAGTTTCTGCATAGTCTACTGTATCCTCATGATATACCTTTGCAGTTAAGGTAACCCACTGGTCGGTTGCTGCGGTCCTAGTAACGCTTTGTCCGTCATGAGACAGAACGTTGGGATTAGAAGAGTCCCACTCTACCTTGTGGGTTGTACCTGCCGGAGAATCAGTAGTTGCAGGCAGAGGACTAATTGCAGACGTGATGCGATACTGTGAAACATTTTCACCAAAGCTAATGGTCAAAGCATCTCTTGCCTGCACATAATTTGACGGTGCATCTTCTTCTGCCAAAACCGCCATGGGTGCCATCGTTAAAAGCATGATGAACACCAGAAAAAGACTCAGTTTCTTCATTTTGTTTTCCTCCTTATGTTTTGTTTAATATTTTTTAGATTGTTTACAATCTACCATGGATAAAGTCTTCTTGCTTTTACCAAAGCGATGTGTCGTTCAGCTTACGGCTGATGTAGTTGGCACCGCAAAGGAAAATCAGGTTAATCACAGAATTAAACAGGTTGACTGCCGTTGAAAAGCTCCAGCTTCTGTCAATAAGACCTTTTCGGTAAACATAGGTGGAGATAACATCAGCAACTTCCAACGTTGCATCGTTATAAAGCAGAATGATTTTCTCATAGCCTACGGTTAAGATGCCGCCAAGGCTTAAAATTAAAACGGTTACAATCGTCGGGACGATACCGGGCAACGTGATGTGCCAGGTTTGCTTCCAGCGCCCTGCCCCATCAATTTTCGCCGCTTCGTAAAGCGAACCGTCAATACCGGTCAGTGCAGCTAAGAATATGATGGAGTCCCAACCAATCGACTGCCAAATGCCGCTGATGACATAAATTGGAACAAAATATTGTGGATGAATTAACATTGTAACCGACTCACCGCCAAACAGTGTCATTAAATAAGAAACGACACCGCCATCGCGGGTAAAATCCTTGACCATACCACAAATAACCACCAGTGAGATAAAGTGCGGCAGATAAGTTGCATTCTGCACAATTTTCGAAAATCTCTGATTTTTCAGCTCGTTTAACAGCAATGCCAAAATAATCGGCATCGGGAAGCTGAAAATAAGCATTGAAATACTGATTCGCAGCGTGTTAAACAAAACTTCTTTAAAGGAATAGCTGGTGAAAAAATCAATAAAGTGTTTAAAGCCAACCCATGGGCTACCCCACGAGCCTAACTTGGGAGTAAATTCTTTAAATGCAATTATTGCACCATACATAGGCGCATAGTGAAACAGAATGTAATACGCCAGCACAGGCAACAAAAGCAGATATAAAGACTTATTTAATTTAAAATCATTTTTAACAAGTTTGCCAAACGACACACGATAGCTGCCGGTGTCGGCTTGTTTTGATGTAATCCGCATTGTTTTTGCCCTTTCTTTCATTAACAGACTTTTTAACCCTTAACAGCACCAATCATAATGCCTTTTGTGAAATACCGTTGCAGGAACGGATAAACCAACAAAATCGGAATTGTTGCAACAACAATAATCGCATATTTGATTGTCTCGCCAATAGAATACTGATCCATTGCCATCGCATCCTGCGCCATGGAATAGGTATCGTTCTGAATCAGAATCTCGCGAAGAATCAGCTGCAGAGGGAACTTCGCCCGGTCTTTGATATAAATGCTGGCAGGGAACCATGAGTTCCAGTGATTCACTGCATAATAAAGAACCATAACTGCCAAAATCGACTTAGAAAGCGGAATAACGATTTTGAACAGAACCTGAATATGGCTGGCACCGTCTAATCTGGCAGACTCCAACAGACTTTCGGGAATCTGTGCAAAAGAGGTACGCATAATAATCAGGTAATAGGTCGTGATTGCTGTCGGAAGAATCAGTGCCAGGTAAGAATTCGTTAAATGAAGCGTTCTGGTAATCAATAAATAGGTCGGAATCAAACCACCTGAGATAAACATTGTCACCGTGATGAGTCGCATCAAAACACCTGACCACAAAACATTTTTCTGAGACAGACAATATGCTGCAATAGACGTCATAATAATGTTTACAAAAGTTCCGGCAAGCACGATAAAAATCGTATTGAGGTATCCTTTAACGATCATGGCGTTTTTGAATACGCCTTCATAGGCCGCCAAGCTGAATCCTTCCGGTACTAACAGGATTCCCGTGTGAGCGATCAAACGATCGCTCACACTAAAGGAAGCACATACTACATACCAAATCGGGTAAAACATAATGACCGCTAAAATCAGCATCAGCATAATATTAAAAACATTAAAAATTTTCTCTGAATACGGAGTTTTAATCTTCATTCTTTGTTTCGGAGCTCCTTTTTTAACGGTTCATGTAACGCTTGAGAGCTGCTGTCTGAACTTCCATAGCACGTTCAACGCCCAGTTGCTTTAATGTATCAACAAACTTATCGAAGTTTTCAATCGGTTCAATACCGTTAATAAATTTAACAATCATCTGATCCTTATATTTGTCAACTTCAGTCATGATTCTTGCATATTCAGCATTTTCTTCTGTTGTCGGCGTCAGAACCGGCAGAGAATATTTGAAGCTTTCATCAAAACCAACTGTCCAGTTCTCTAAAGCTGTCTTCTGCTGTGGGAGACTGTAATATTGATGAATATAACGCTTATCCAAAACAAAAGCACCACCGTTGCCGGCAAGCATGTGGAGACCCAGTGCCTGAGAAACGGTTAAACCGTCAGGATTGTTCATAATCAAATCGGAATATACCGGTTCGCCGTCAACGATATTGTGGCCAACGCCTTCAATACCGAAGTTTGCCAGCATGTGGCCTTCTTCTGTATAGAAATAGTCAAGAACTTTAGCAGCAAGAGCAGGATTCTTTGCCTGCGTTGTGATTGCTGCACCGGTACCGGTAATGTGCTGCATCATCGGTACACACTTAGTGGGTTCACCACTATAGGTCGGATACGGAACAGCTAACAAGTCGAAGTTCGGGTCATTTGCCACAGCACTTCTCATATACTGACCAATACCGCCACCACCGGAAGTGATGGTTGCACCTGTTTTACCGGTTAAAATTTGGCTGTCAATCAATTTCTTGTCAACAGATACTAAGTTTTTATCCAAAAGACCGTTATCAAACCATTCACGAATGGTGATTAATGCCTTTTTGAATTCAGGCTGCATAGCAGGATATTTCACAACACCATCTTCAACATATGTATCAAAACGAGCATCAAACATGTTGAAGAAGTAACAAATGTTGCCATAATTAAAGGAGAACGGAGCTTCAGCACCCTTTTCTTCTTTAAATGCAGTCAACATTTTTGTCCAGTCATCTACTGATTTAGGTGCTTCAAGACCCAAATCACGCAGCCAGTCGGCACGAACAACAGGACCGGAAACGGTTAACAGTTCGTTACCGTCCTGAATGTTTAAGAAAGCATAATAATTACCGGCATCTGTCTTACATGCTTTATCATAATTCGGATTCTTTTCTAAGAAAGAGAAATAGCCGGGCGCATATTCTTTATAATCATCCAAAGGCAGGATAACTTCTTCGTCAACAGCCTTCTGCGGTCCACCGGCATAGAGATTCCATGTATTGAGCACAATATCCGGCAATTCATTGGAAGAAATCATCAGGTTCAGCGCTTCGGTTTCCTGTCCGGCAGCTGGATGCTGATACGTAATTTTTACACCGGTTCTTCTTTCAAATTCCTGCGCAATTTCGGTTGCGCCAAAGTTATCAACCGAGGTAGAAATATTGACCGGCAGGGCACGCCAATAGGTCAATGTTTCATCTGTTTGAATCGGATAAGATGAAAGGTCAGCTGTGTTTCCTGTAGATACATTATTCTTAGGTCCACCACAAGCCGTTAGGAGTAGAGAAAGACCTAAAAGAAATGCCAGGATTCTTGTTGTTTTTTTCATGTTATCTCTCCTTTTATAAAATTTTTTATAATCTATGCTATTATTTTAAGCCAGGTATTTTGATTATTCAAGTGACATTTTTAAAGGATTGCTGACAGTTTTGTAGAAATCAGCATTTTGCTCAGTTTAATAAGGCTTACAGCGAATTTTTATACAAAATAATGGTCTCCCCGGGACTAAAAAATTATTTCGACCTTGTGAAATTGATTCTTTAAAATTTTATTGATTTTTATAGATAAAAACACCCGCTTTCATCTGTAAAGGCGTATACCATTACAAACAAAAACGGGTGTGATACATTTCTTTCTCTATTAAAAGTCTAAGATAACTGATTATTTCTCGCTAACCAATTCTTTAATAATCCTGTTCATATCGTCCATTTTATTTTCCATATCGGCAACAAGCTTAAACTGTGTTCTGGCACGATCTAAATTCTGTCCCGGATAATGAATTCTGAAATACACGTCACCATTTAAGTGATCTGCGAGGAACCTGATACCGCATTCATATGTCATCAACTTGGCAGAAAAGGGCATGAGTTCTAATTCCTTCTCAGTGATAACATCTTTCATTTCTTCAATATATCCCTTGGAAAAAGCTTTGAACAATTCTAAATCAAACAAAACCTTGGAAAGGTCTTTTTCGTCTTCATCTGCCGTGGACGCCCCAAACCGAAGTGCATCACCATAATCATACAGCATGGAACCCGGCATAACTGTATCTAGGTCCACAACACAAATGGGGTCACCGGTTTTCACATCAAACATAACATTGTTAAGCTTCGTATCGTTATGCGTTACGCGCAGAGGAACAGTGCCCTCATCCATCGCCTTTAAAACAGCATCCATTTCTCCCGCTCTTTCTAAGGCAAAGTCAATTTCTTGCTGAACACTCTCTACTCTGCCGGCACGATTATTTTGAATGGCCTCTTGAAGCTGATTAACGCGAACAGGTGTATTGTGAAAATCCGGAATCGTTACATGAAGTTTCTCTGCCGGAAAGTCTGAGAGCATGTTCTGGAATCTGCCGAATGCTCTCGCCGCATCATAAAACTGTTTCGGCGATTCACTTTTATTATACGAAATAGCTCCTTCGATAAATAGATACACACGGAAAACCTGATTGCCATCTACAACGAAATAACTTTTACCGTCAATAGTTTTATGTAATGTCAACGTTTCTCTGTCCGGGTCTCCGCCGGCTGCAATAATTTTCTTGCGTAGATGCTCTGTTACATTTTCGATGTTTTCCATTACATCGCAGGGATTTTTAAAAACATCGGCATTCACCTTCTGCATAAGAAAGGGTGTTCCCTCTATGCGATAGGTTTCGTTGATGTGACCATCACCGTAAGCATCAACACTTGCTTCAATGTTGAATTGTTTTAAAATATCTCTCATATTCACTGCCATCATATACACCTCTCTCTATTATTCATCACTGTTATCTGTAAAAAGCAAAGTTAGTTGGTTTGATTGACTTTTTGAAAAATGACATTAGCAAGTAACAGGGCAAAAACACCGGAAATCAACTTACCTGCAACAACCGGAATAACATAAGCACCATTAAATGCCATCGTAAATGCCAAATGGCTGCCGACAGAAAATGCAGCAGATACCGCAAAAGCAGAATTCAGTACAACACCTTTTTTGTCCATCTGATCCATCATACCGAATGTAGTGGCACTGCTTGCAAGGCAAGACAAAAAGCCTACCACTGACGTCTCATTAACGCCTATTTTCTTGCCAATGATTCTAAGCGGCTTTCCTAAAAGCTTCGATAGAACATACATAAACGGAAAAGAACCTGACAACACAATCGCCGCATTTAAACAAATGGAAGCACCTTCCTCAATCATTGCCAGACCTTTGATGATTTCAACACCCGTCAGAAAACGGATGATACCAAGTAAGAGTCCCAAGGTAATGAGCCCTGTAATAAAAATACCAAAGATTTTAAATATCTTAATGCAGGTCTCCGGAATCAGAACAAGACCAAAGGCAATCAGACCGGAAAAAAGCACAAGGGGTGCCAGTGTGAGCAGCAACATGCCAATGGGAAGCTGACACAACAGTCCGGATGCCAGGCAGCCGATCGGTATGGTTACAATGCCACACAAAAGACCCAACAAAAGTTCCTTATGCTGATTGTTTTGAACAACACCAAGCGCAAAAGGAATCGTAAACGAGATCGTGCAGCCCATCATGGAAGAAACCACAAGTGCGTTATACAACCCAATTTCCTCATGAGCCGCCATTGCAACAGACAAAGAAGCGCCGCCCATGTCGTTAGCAAACAAAGACGCCGGAATGATAGAAGGATCAAGCGATAAAGCTCCGGAAAAGAATTTCGACAACGGCTCCATGAGTCTTGCAATCGCCGGAGAAATGACAATCATACCAATCATGGAAAGTGCCATTGACCCCAAAAGCATAAAGGCCTTTTCAAATTCCTTGCCCAAACCGAAACGGTTACCAAGAATTCTGTCAAATGCGCCCAAAATAGAAAACAACAATACAAGAATCGTTAAATAGTTCATTTTTCTACCTCATCACAAAGAAATCGCCGTAAAACCAGAGGCTCTTAAAACGTACTGTTCCTTAAAACCGGCTGCTTTTAAAAGCTCCGTTGCCATATCAAACCGATAATCAAGACTATTTTTAGCATGACAATCAGAGGTGATGACAGCTCCAAAGCCTCGCTCCTTTAAATATTTCAAAATCTCAATGTCTGGATACGGACTGTTTCGATAGCCTCTTGCCATAGCACCCGTGTTCACTTCAAAAAACGGAATTTTGCCCGAAAGTGCATCCGCTGCCTCAAACGCAGCACACAAATATTCTTTTGATGTCATATCAAAAAACTGGCGGTTATCACAATGCTTCGTAATCAAATCAAAGTGACCAATGATATCAAAAGAACCGTACTGTGGTAGTTGGGCTAATGTTTGGTAATAGAATTTAGCATATTTCATTCCGTCGCCGCCGAAGTGTCGGTTGATGATGGTCTCAACTTCGCCCTCTCTGCGGTCAAACCCAACATACTCTTCTCCAAGCTTCAGATAATGCACCGCGCCAATCAAATAATCATATCCCGTCAGGTCGGGTCCGGAATACATATCAACTTCAAGTCCTAAGTAGATTTCGATTTGATCTCGATATCGTTCCTTCAGTTCTGAAACCATCTCTTTATAAACTTGTGTTTTGTCACCCATTTGCACAAAAAAGGGAGAATAGCTCATATATGAATGTCCGGAAAAGCCGATCGATGAAAAACCTTTTTCCAAAGCAGCAAGAATCAGTTCCTCCGGTGTATCCGCACCGTCGCAATATTGTGAATGTGTATGTAAATTTTGAAGAAACATAGTAACTTTCCTTTGATGAAACCTGGAATTTATAAAATTTCTGTATAGATGAATCATAACGCAACCCCCAAAAAAGACAACCCATTCCAAAGAAAAGGCTGTCCTGTTCAGATGAATTGACTGTTTAGATTAGTTAATAACATTACCTTGTCCGTCAAACAGCGGAAGTTTTGCAAGCGCAACGATGTCTTTTCTTTCAATGGCATCACCTTCAGCAAGAATTGCCATTTTGCCCACAATTTCACCGCCAACCTGGTTCACAAGTTGAACAACGGATGCAATAGACTCTCCAGTGCTGATTACATCATCAACAATTAACACTCTCTTGCCCTTCATTTTTTCAATCTCATCACTGCCAAGGCATAGCATTTGCTCTGCCACCGTTGTGATAGATTTTACATGTGTAAACACAACATTACGCATATAAAGCTTCGGCGCTTTTCTGGCAATGACATAAGGCTTCCCCGACTGACGTGCCATTTCATAAGCCAGTGGGATACCCTTTGATTCGGCTGTGATAATAACATCATGCTCAGGGGCACGTTTAATCAGTTCTGCGGCTGTATGCTCTGTCAACTCAACATCGCCAAAAATAACAAATGCACCAATATATAACTCTTCATTCACCTTACAAAGCGGCAAATCTCTTTTCATGCCTGCAATGTCGATTGTATAGTATTTATCCATGTTCATCTGGCACTCCTTTAAAATAAGTCATCATTCTGCCTCGTTGAGACAGTTATAAACTTATTTGATTTTTCTTGCTTCGGTGTAAAATCTCTTATCACAGGCTTCACCCATGGAGAAAGTTTTTCTGGGAAGAGCACCATCTAAAATAACAGATTTGTATAGATCTGTTTTTTCCATAGCATCTAAAATGATACCAAAGTTGGATTTGTCAGCACACAGCTTATGTACAACATCTTCGCCATGAATATAGTCCACTTCTCCACCATTTTCAGCAATATAAGCATCTAAGAACTTCTGAACCGTTCCCACTGCCAAATATTCTTCCGGATTTTTCACGGTTACTTTTTTCGTCTCGCCGTCATATACAAAAACAAAGCTCTGTCCCTGTGCGTTTTCATCATAGCTTACATCAAATGCCTTTTCGAAAGCTGCCAAAAATGCCTGTCCGTCAAGACCGAAAATTACGCGGTGAATGGCTTCAAACTCTAAGGATTTGTCATGAAGATTCACAAGCTCACATAAAGCATAGCGTGCCGGAGAATTTTGCGCTTTTTCTACGCCAATCTCAGCTTTTACCTGCTCATAATAAGCCTTTGCAGTAGCGAGTGAATGGTTACCGTCACCCATAGCATAAACCAAAGGAGACTTGCCGGAAACACCATATTTTTCGCTGAACGCTGCCGGGTCACTTAAAGCAGCTAACTTCTTGTCCATTGCATCACAAGCTGCTTCAGACATGCGATAGCCGGCAATGTGACCGGAAGACTGCATCAAATCAAAATCATATACCTTTTCAAACTGGTCAACAAGAGCACTGTTAGACTCAACAATATCACACGCCTCATCATCAATCAAAAGCATGATGTGTGGCAACTCAATGAGTGCATCGCGTCTTACCTTTAAGCGAGGGGGAATACGTTCCACAACCGTGCCTTCTGTTGCTCTAACCTTTGTTTGAGAACCTTTTTGGTAATCATATTCCTCTAAGTCAACCATACCCACAATACCCAGACGCTTTACGCCGTTTGCCAAAGTTCTTTCCACATAAATATATGTATTTTCATATTCACAGAAGGTACCTTCTGCCATATAATCTGCCATCGTTTGGTTGGCTTTTTTGATGCGTTCATCAATATCAGCATCGTTCAAATAAATTTCCGGAATTGTCACCTTCAAAGTGGATTTTTCACTGCCAACAACCTCAGAAACCTGTTTCCAATACTCCGGCTCGGAGGTATACTGGTCGCAAGCCACAACGCTCCACTGTTTCATTTTGTCACTGTCTTTTGAAAATTTCGGTAATAAAATATTGGCTCTGCAAAATGCCATTTTATTTCATCCTTTCCCTTATAAAATTACGGATATATTATATTGTATCCCATTTATTTGTTCATGTCAATGCCTGTCGCTTCACGTCGCAAAAGTTCATTGGTTTTTAAAATGCCCATCACTGTTTTGGCGTCTTGAATTTCGTTAGACATAATCATGTCTGTCAGTTGCGACAAAGGCATGGTTTCAACTTCTAAAAATTCATCGGGGTCTAAGTCTAAAGAACCTGACGATAAGTCTCGTGCCAAATAAATATGAATCCATTCTCGGCAAAAGCCGGGAGATAGCATAAAGGCTCCTAAATAATCAAACTTGTTTGCCGTAAGCCCGGTTTCTTCTTTTAATTCACGAACACAGCAACCAAAGGGATCTTCTCCGGGGTGATCCAGCTTGCCTGCCGGAATTTCTAAAATCACTTGTTGGAACGGACAACGAAACTGCCGCACAACATAAACATTCTGTGCATCATCCAAAGCCACCACGGCAACACCGCCCGGGTGTTCCACAATTTCACGGGTGCTTTCGTTGCCATTGGGAAGTTGAACCGTATCTCGTCTTACCTTGATGATTTGTCCTTCAAAAATCGGTTCTGTTCCAATGACCTTTTCCTCTAAATTCATCTGTCTGCCCCTTTCTCATTATGTAAAATTTCTTCAGCAAAACGTTTTTCTTCCTCTGATAAATCCGCTTGTTGCAGTAATTCCGGTCTCTTTTTACAAGTTCTTCGAATCGATTCTTCTCTGCGCCATTTGCGAATGTTTTCATGATGCCCCGAGATGAGCACCTGTGGCACCTCACGGTCTAAAAACACCGGTGGACGCGTATACTGCGGATACTCTAAAAGACCGTTATACAGCGATTCTTCACAAAAAGCCTCCTCAGCCGGAAGAACACCGGGAATCATGCGTGAGACTGCATCAATGACTGTCAGCGCCGGCAATTCGCCTCCTGTTAACACATAATCACCAATGGAGAGCTCTTCATCCACAATTTCTTCCAAAACACGCTCGTCCACACCCTCATAGTGACCGCATAGGAACACAAGATGTTCCTCCTGTGCCAGTTCCTTGGCAATCTGCTGCGTTAGCACTCGCCCCTGTGGAGACATATAAATCACCTTGGGGCGCACAGTCGCTGTGCTTAAAACATGCTGATACGCACGATAAATGGGATCCGGTTGCATCACCATACCCATGCCACCGCCATAGGGCGCATCATCCACACGATTATGCTTATTTCCGGCAAAATCACGAATGTTCGTGCAGCGAATATCTAAAATTCTGGCAGACACTGCCCTGCCGATGATGCTTTCCTGCAAAACAGACTGCATCATGTCGGGAAACAGCGTCAAACAATCTATACGCATAGTTTTTGACCTCGCCTCAATCAGTCTTCTAACAAACCATCAGGAATCACGACTTTGATGAATCCCTCGGCAACATTAATCTCTTGAACAACTTGAGAAATAGCAGGTAAATAAACCATTTTCCCGTTTTCCTGCTTCACCTCATACACATCGTTGGCACCGGTCTGAAATACATCTTTCACAACACCAAAAGTGCCGTCATCGGTCATCACCGTCAAACCAATTAAGTCTGCTATATAATACCGACCCTCAGGCAGCTTTTCATCACGCTCAACAAACAGGGTTTTTCCGCGAAAGGTTTCTGCCGTTGTCATGTCGTCAACGCCCTTTATCTTAATAATGGCGCAATTTTTATGAATCCTCACACTTTGTGCGCGCAAAATAACTGTATCGTTTCCGCGCTTCATATAAAAAGTGTCATAATCCTCCAGAGCATCTAAACTATCTGTCCACGGATTCAACTTAATTTCACCGCGAATACCGTGAGTATTCACAACTTCACCAATTTCAATCAGGTTCACACAAAAACCTCCTTCACCAATGTAAAAAAAGGGTGGCAAAAACCACCCTATTTCTGTTTATGATACTGATTCGCTCAGTTCTTCCTGCTTTTGCTTCTTCTCTTTATAGAGAACATCAGGCTTTGCTTTACTTGTAACACAGTCCTTGGTAATGATGCACTTTGCAACATTCTGTTCTGACGGAAGTGAATACATGATATCACGTAAGGTTTCTTCCATAATGGAGCGCAAACCTCTGGCACCGGTTTTTCTTTCCAATGCCTTTTGAGCAATGGCGCTGACCGCCGCATCTTCAATCTCAAGCTTCACGCCATCTAACTCAAACAGCTTCTGATATTGCTTTAAGAGCGCATTTTTTGGCTCGCGGATGATGTTAACAAGTGCTTCCTCATCTAGCATATCCAGTGTGGTAATCACCGGCAAGCGACCAATCAATTCAGGAATCAATCCGAACTTTAACAAATCCTGCGGTTCAAGCTGAGACAGAATTTTGCCAATATCCTGACTGTTTTTACTCAAAACCTCACCGCCAAAACCAAGGGTTTTGGTGCCTGTTCTGCGTTCAATGATTTTTTCAATGCCCTCAAAAGCACCGCCGCAAATAAACAAAATGTTGGTTGTATCAATCTGCAAAAATTCCTGATGAGGATGCTTTCTGCCACCTGTCGGCGGTACAGAAGCAATGGTTCCCTCCAGAATTTTGAGCAATGCCTGCTGAACGCCCTCACCACTTACATCACGGGTGATAGACGTATTTTCGGACTTACGCGTAATTTTATCAATTTCATCAATATAAATGATACCGCGCTGGGCCTCTTCAATAGATCCGTCTGCTGCCTGAATCAGCTTGAGCAAAATATTTTCAACATCCTCGCCCACATAGCCTGCCTCTGTCAGCGTTGTGGCATCTGCAATAGCAAAGGGTACATTTAATATTTTTGCTAAGGTTTGTGCAAGCAAAGTTTTACCGGAACCTGTTGGACCCAAAAGCAAAATGTTAGACTTTTGAATATCCACATCGCCGGTCTGCTGCTTGCTTTCAATACGCTTGTAGTGATTATACACAGCAACGGCCAAGGTCTTTTTGGCATTTTCCTGGCCAATGACATATTGATCTAAACGTTCTTTAATATCCTTAGGCTTCGGCAAGCCGGATAAATTAACGTCCATATCCGTTAAATCGAAATGACTGCCCATGTAGCGGTTGCACATTGCAATACATTCATTACAGATGTTGACGTTAGGTCCTTTAAAAAGCTTTAAAACCTGGCTTTCACTCATGCCGCAAAAATTACAAAACGGCTCGTTTTTATTGCCTTTACCTGCCAAGTTACGCACCTCTTTCACATAGATTCACTATCTGGAAGCAATCACCTGATCAACCAAACCATATTCCATTGCTTCCTGAGCTGTCATAAAGTTGTCCCGTTCCGTATCCCGTTCAATGACTTCTAAGGGCTTTCCGGTTCTTTCGCTCAGAATCTTATTCAAGGTTTCTTTAATCTTGATGATTCGGTCGGCGTGAATTTTAATATCTGTTGCCTGACCCTGCATGCCGCCTAAGGGCTGATGAATCATAATTTCACTGTTAGGCAGTGCAAAACGCTTACCCGGCGTGCCTGCCGCCAGTAAAAATGCACCCATGCTGGCTGCCATACCCACGCAAATGGTTGACACATCGCATTTTATGTATTGCATTGTGCCATAAATTGCCATACCGCTGGAGACGGAACCGCCGGGGCTGTTAATGTAGAACTGAATGTCCTTATCCGGGTCTTCACCCTCTAAGAACAAAAGTTGTGCTACCACCAGACTTGCCGTAACATCATTCACTTCTTCAGAAAGAAAAATAATACGGTCCTTTAAAAGTCTGGAAAAAATGTCATATGAACGTTCACCTCGATTGGTTTGTTCAACGACAACAGGAACTAAACTCATGGTAATTAT
Organism: Clostridia bacterium; assembly: GCA_045595795.1. Taxonomy (GTDB): domain Bacteria; phylum Bacillota; class Clostridia; order UBA1381; family UBA9506; genus UMGS755. The sequence goes on from JAZOBC010000083.1 coordinate 13,157, forward strand.
ACCTCCGCATCCTTCTGCTCGGTCTTCTTGGTTGTTGTTTTCTTTGTTGTTTTTGCAGGAGCTTTATCAGCAGCCTTTGCAGTTGATTTTGCAGCGGTTGATTTAGTCGTAGACTTAGCCGTTGTAGACTTAGCAGCTGTTTTAGACGTTGTGGACTTAGAAGCTGTCTTTGTACCGGTCTTAGAAGCAGTTTTGGTTGTGGTCTTAGCTTCAGCTGACTTGGTTGTTGTTTTTGCCGCAGACTTAGTTGCCTTGGACCATTTTGCGCTATCAACCAGCATTGCAACAGCCATTTCCATCTTCATGTCTTCCTTGATGTTTTCAATATCCTGCTCACGGAGATTTTCCTTCAGCTTATCTGCTTCCATGTGGAAGTTTTCAGCCATTTCTTTAATTTTGTCATCTGCCATAGCATCTGTTACATCAAAGGATTCTTTCTTTACAATCGCTTCTAAAATCAAGTTTGCTTTTACCTGCTTTAAAGCGTTGGGGCGCATCATAACCTTAAACTGTTCAACATCGCTACCCATAAAGGAGAGATATTGTTCAAAGGTTAAGCCCTGCTGAGCCATACGCATGTTGTTTTCGCGGATGATGCTTTCTACGCGGCTGTCAACCATGCAATCAGGCACATCAATTTCAGTGTCTTCAACCAACTTATCAATCACTGCATTTTCTTTTTCCTGCTTGGTTGTTTTTTCTGCATCAGCAGTCAGTTTTGCCCGAATGTCAGCTTTTAATGCATCCAATGTATCAAATTCACTGATATCCTATGCAAACTCATGATCTAATTCAGGAAGCTCTTTATATTGTATGCTGTTAACCTTCACTTTGAACACAGCGGGCTTGCCCTTTAAATCTTCAGCATGATATTCTTCGGGGAACGTAACATTTACGTCAAATTCTTCACCGATTGCTTTGCCGACAATCTGGTCTTCAAAACCGGGAATGAACTGTCCTGCGCCGATGGTTAAATCATAGTTTTCGCCTTTACCGCCGGGGAATGCAACATCATCAACAAAACCTTCAAAGTTAATATTTGCAATGTCGCCTTCTTTCACAGCGCGATCTTCAACAGTTACCAAACGGGCATTGCGTTCCTGCTTCTGTGCCAGCTCGCGGTCAACGTCGCTGTTTTCAACAGTATGTACAATTTCATTCAGTTTAATACCTTTATATTCACCCAAAGTTACTTCAGGCTTAACTGTTACGCTGATTGCTAAAACCAAATCTTTACCGGAACCGATTTCTTTTACATCCAGCTTGGGAACGTCAACAGGCTCTAAGGCTAATTCCTTAATAGCTGCTTCATATTCAGCAGGAAAAACATAATCAATTGCATCATCATAAAAAATTGCTTCACCATAGGTTCTTTCAATCAGTTTTCTGGGAGCTTTACCCTTTCTGAAGCCAGGCAGAGTGATGTTTTTCACATTCTTTCTAAAAGCTCGATCCATTGCTTCGGAAAAGACATCTGCCTTAACCGTCATGGTGAAGTCAACAGTGTTTTTTTCTTTTTTGTCCAATACGCTACTCATCTTTCTTTCGTCCTCCTACTATTTCCTCAAATTGGTTCATTAAAACCGAGGTCAACTGTTTTTTACAGTCATGCCATATTATTATACCACAAAAGATATCTATTTTTCAATAGGGAAAGCTGAATAAATTAACAAAAAAACAAGAATTTTCTTTATTCATTTTGACAATAATTCATTACCAAACTGCATTTTCCCCAAATCCGTATGAAAAAACAAGTTCAAGTTCAGAAGATGCTGAGATGTCACAGGGCGTCACCAACCATCCCCCATCACTGTCTAAATCAACGCCTACCGTTTGATATGCTTGCCATACCAAATGAGAACAATGGGTGGAATCCATGGTTTCCATAGAAGATTTATCTTTTTTTATAACGCCACAGAAAAGACTGTAAGGCACATGGATTAATTTTTCTTCGGCAAATGTAACAGCCTGTTCAACGCTTTCATCATCCGCTTTTGGGCGTAAAATCATCAAGGTTGCATACGAACGCCATGTATCCAAAGATGTCATCATCGATGGCGAACCAAGCATGAACGCCTCAACGGCAACACCGTTTTCAGCATCCGTCACAAGGGCAGCATGACCGTGACGGTACAATAGCGTTTTCGTAGACTTTGTAATCAGAATGTCCCCTGCTTTCAGCGGCGGCAAAATCAGCATCCTCTCCCCTTTTTGACTGTCAGTTAATAGTTCAGCTGTGGTGGTTGGAAAGAACATAAAGGTTTGCTCGTAGGAAACAGGCTCTTGCATTTGATTTTGAAACCGTAAAAGCTCCGATGTAAAATCCTCTGCTTCTGCCTTAAGCGTGTCAACTCCTGCTTTTGCCAAGCCTGTTTGCTGAAAAACCAGCGCATAGTCCTCTTTCGAAAGCGTCTCTTTTTCTGCTAAGTAGGATAAATCCACCGATTCAACCCGAACCGGATTGACGGCGTGAAAAAAATCAAGCACCGTTATGCCGACTAAAATCAAAATGAAAAAAGTGATAGATATTAAAAATTTTTTTCGCATGTAATGGCTCCTGCAAATGAAATATTTAAATGAGTGTCCATATAACTATTATTGTACTAAAGCGATGGAAAAAACGCAAGTAAAAAGAATATTTTTATAAAAATTTCAAATACTAAAAATAAATTGATTTTAGAGGAGGATCTCTACAATGAAGCAAAAAATTCTTCGCTTTGCAGCACTATGTATGATTCTTTCCGTACTCTGTGCCGGAGCGCTGTTTCAATATATCACCGCAGACCAAAACCACATGAAAAACGCTGTGCTTGTCATGGCGACACTTCGCTGATTGTAAGGAGTAAAAAATGACAAAGCAAGAATATCAGGAGTATATCAACCAAAAAACGCCAAACTCTACCCTTTTTAAGGATGTTTTCTTTGCCTTTTTAGTTGGTGGCATCATTTGTATCATCGGACAACTGATTTCAAATGGCTTCTCTACCTTGGGACTTGATAAAGAAACAGCTTCCTCAGCCACCTCAGTTGCCATGATTTTTTTAGGTGCCTTTTTAACCGGCATTGGGCTTTACGACCGTATTGCAAAAGTTGCCGGAGCCGGCACAATCGTGCCGATTACCGGCTTTGCCAATTCCGTTGTTTCACCTGCCATGGAATTTAAAAGCGAAGGCCTTGTTTTAGGACTAGCGGCTAAAATGTTTATCATTGCCGGTCCCGTCATCGTATATGGTATCTTATCTTCAGTCTTAGCCGGCGCTGTGTATTATATCATGTCCCTGATATAGTGACCCGAAACTGATTCATACAAAAAGTCGCAGTCGCATAAAATGACTATGAAGAAGTCTGAAAGGAGCTGTGACCATTGGAACGTCATTATTTTCTGACAACCATTGGCTGTCAAGGACGCGCAAGTTTTTTAGAAGGGACATTGTCTGAATACCGCCACGTCATTCGCCTTAGCGGATATCCACGAAATCTAACCGAATCCATCATTCGTGAATGTTATTCCACAGCAAAACAAAGCCATATGGAAGTGGAAATTATTCATAACTGTCTGGATAATTCGATTGAGGGCATGTTGTTTCCGGCTTTGGGGACCGGTCTTGTGAACCAACCGCTTTATGAACCCCGTTACGACCTGACTGCGCTGTTTGAAAACGATGCTTTGTCGCTGTGCAAAAAACAGCTAAAAAAAGCAACCGAAAACTTTCAGCGTGCAAAAATCATTCACGATGACTGGGAGAAAATCTACATCGGCTCAACCGACTACAATGCGCTGAATCGTTTATCTGATGATATTATTCGTCTCTTGCTGGAAGGACAAAAAACAGACTATCGTGGAAAAATTTCAGACCGCTTTTTTGGTGCCGCCACCATTAACGGCTCGGTGGATTATATTGAAATTTTAACAGAGGGATTCAAACGCTATCTTATTAAGGGTCGCCCCGGAACAGGAAAATCTACATTCTTAAAAAAACTGGCTCAAGCTGCCTGTGACCTTGGATTTCACGTTGAGCGCTATCACTGTGCTTTCGACCCGAACAGCTTAGATATGGTTATCATCCGCGAGCTTAAGCTGTGTTTGTTTGACTCCACTGCTCCACATGAATACTTTCCATCCCGAGAAACCGATGAAATTATTGATTTCTATGAAGCTGCCGTTCAGCCGAATACTGATGAAAGATATAAAACAGAGCTTTCCGGAATCGCCGCACAATACAAGCAATCCATCAATCGCGCTGTTGAATCGCTTATCTTGGCAAATGAGGCTTGCACGAAGGCTGAGGAACAATATAGCAAAAGCATTAGTAGCGACGAGCTGATGAATATTCGCAAAACCGTTTTGCAAAGAATTTTTCCATAAAACCACAAAGGGGCTGCCACGCTTTTAGCATGGCAGCCTCCTGTTTCGCTACAGCCTTTTTTATTTACTTAATCCATATTCGCGGTATACATGAATTCTTTCTTTAATGTCCGGATATTTTTCTTTGGTTTCAGCTGAGAACATACCCTTAGATAAATCCTCTGTTGCCATTTTTTCATGACCGATTAATGCCCAGGTAGAATCAATCAAGTGCTTAAACTGGGGATCCTGCAGTTTTTCACAATAGAAGCTCTGACGGGGGCTATTGATGTCTTCACCGCTGATCTGGAACAAGCCGTAACGGTCGCAAAGCTCCATAACACGTGCCAACTGCTCAGAAGTATTTCGAGACGGCATATATGTAACAGCATCAAAGCCTAAGTCGCTGATGGTTTCAAACAGCAACTCTAAGTAGTCATCCTCAAACTTCTGTGCTTTTTTATCGCCGGTCACGCTCTGTCCAACGTCACCTAAATATGCATAGGCAGAAACCGCACCGATTTCTTTTGCAAACGCAATGATATCTCGAATTTTAGGACATTCATCCGTTGCATCAATATAAATCTTGCCAATCATATCGCTCTTTAATACGCCCAGCAAATCATAAGCATAGTGCGGATTATTTTCGTCCAGCAAAAATTCTTCAATTTTCGGTGAAATGGAAATGCCCATGGTATCACGCAAAAAGCCAATACATCCAGCACCCTTACCGAACACGGAAATAATTTTTAAGCTGAGCGCATAGAGAATATGACGCTCTGTGATAGAACCACCATTCACATACTGTGAAAGAGGCACAACATCTAAGTCAAAATCCATAGATAAACCATATTGTGAAAGCAACTGATTAATGTTATCAACCATTTTGCGGTTACGACGGTTTCTTGCCTCAACATAGGGCTTAAAGAATGCCTCAAGCTTATCAATCTGGGTATGGGGAACACCATGCAGAGCCATATAAATTACGCTGTTCTGGTCAGGATTGTTAATCCGCTTACCATAAAGAGGCGTATCCTCCATGTTGGAACGGCACTCAAGACCAATGGTGGTGGTCATACCTAAAATTTCACCGGCCTCTAGAAATTCTCTGGCACCGCTGATGGAGTCATGATCCATAATGCCCGCTGTGGAAAGACCGGCAATATATGCCTTAGTCAGGGCCATAGTCGGTGTGTAAGGAGAAAATGAATAGGTGGTGTGAATATGGTTATTCACTTCATCTTTTCCTTCACAAGGTGTAATTTCACCCTTTTCCACCAATTTACGGAGCATCAGCAAACGCAGGCTCCTATCTTTGTCATTCAGTAGTTCTAAATTCTTTGACATCAAAAATCACCTCTATATGAATTTTATATTATAAACTTTGAATATCTTTCTTTTTTTCTACAATCCTTAAGCGCTTTTTCCGGCGACGCTTCCCTTGCTTATCGCAATAAACCTCCACCGAAACAAACACATCTTTTTTACAGCTTTTACAACGCATAATGGCGTGTCCTTGCCGCATATCGCAATACCAACCGTTTTTCAGTTTTAAGTCTTTGCCGCACTCAGGGCAATGGAACAACATTTTCTGTGGCAATTCCTTGTGCTTCTCCTCTGGCTTTTTTTGCCGCTCGACCGCATTTATAATATACGGCATAAATGACTTTTTGTCAAATACTTTAGCAAAAACTTCGCCTGAAATTTCAGCATCCACATGCGCATCATGAAGACTTTCCAGCTCATAGGGAATCTGGCAAAGGTCTGCTGCTGTTTTTAGGCCAAGCTGCTGCTTTTCAGCAGGTTCAAGGCGCATCGTTGCATATCTTTGCAGATCCGCAAAGTGATACATAAAGCTAAGCTTTGTGTTTTTATCATAGTATTGGGCATTGACCCGTAAAATCTGAATATCCTGCGGTCCCCAGGAAAGAAGCACACTGTCATGTCCCATAAAGGACTTAAATTCGCGGAACGCTTCCGGAAACGGTACACCGAAACGTAACAAATGGTCTTTCGTGATGCCGGTAATTTCTGACACCTTGGCATCTACCTTATCGTAAACGCCCGGCTTGATAAACCGATTAAAGCTTCCCTTATATTTCATATTTTTATCATATTTAACTGCCCCGATCTGAATGATTTCATCAGGACATTTTGGAATGACGTGCCGCACGTTGCGGGACCACTCCAAATCGAAAATAATATAATCCATACCTCAAATTCCTTCCGTTCTGCCTCAAAGTCGCCAATCAACGGGCGACTGACCCAGACGCTGTAAAATGGTATTGACTTTGCTGAAGTGCCTGCATCCAAAAAATCCACGACTTGCAGATAGTGGGCTGGGATGTGCCGCCGACAACACAAAATGCCGGCTATTGGTAATGAAAGGAAGTTTTTCCTTTGCATTGTTTCCCCACAAGAGAAAGATTACAGGCTCTTGTCTTTCGTTCAGCGCTGAAATTACAGCATCGGTAAAGGTTGTCCAGCCTAGCTTCTTGTGAGAATTAGCTTCCCCCTCACGAACTGTCAACACCGTATTTAAAAGCAACACACCCTGCTCTGCCCACGGCGTCAAACAACCTGTTTGGGGAAAAGGTAAACCCAAATCCTGATTCAGTTCTTTATAGATGTTTTGCAATGAAGGCGGAAATGCCGTACCCGGTTGCACGGAAAACGCAAGACCATGCGCCTGTCCTTCTCCGTGATAGGGATCTTGTCCCAAAAGCAGAACCTTCACCTTATGATAGGGTGTGTAGCGAAGCGCATTAAAAATGTTTTGCTTTTCAGGATATACCGGTCCTTTTGCATACTCTGCTTCAACCTGCTCCCAAAGCGTTTTAAAATAAGGCTTGTCATACTCTGCCGATAGCACAACATCCCAATCTTGATTGGTTTTAAACATAAAACTACCTCTTTAACAGCTTGTTAACCTCTTCAACAAAGGTGTTTAAGTCTCTGAATTCACGGTATACCGAAGCAAAACGCACATAAGCAACCTCATCTAAGTTTTTCAGTCGCTCCATCACCATTTCGCCCAGTTGCTCACTTTTAATCTCTCGTTCTAACAGATTTTGTGCTGCAATTTCAATTTCGTCTACCACGCGCTGCATATCATCCATAGACACAGACCGTTTTTCGCATGCACGCATAATACCATTTAACAGCTTTTGTCCGTCAAACATCTGGCGGGAGCCGTCCTTTTTAATCACCATTAAAGGAACACTTTCCACCTTTTCATAGGTTGTAAAGCGTTTTCCGCAGGAAAGACACTCTCTGCGACGTCTGATTGCTTCACGCTCATCCGTGGGACGAGAGTCTATCACCTTGCTGTCCGCAACATCACAATAGGGGCATTTCATCATGCATCATCCTTTCACTGTAAACATCATTTAAAAGACATTTTCGTAAAATTCATAAATATATTCTTTGCGCTGGCACATTTCCTCGCTGCGACGCAAATACTCCAATAAATCATTTACGTTAAAAATCCGTTCCAGCCTCCCGGGCTTTAAAATCTTTGTCACAGCACCCATACCGAATCCGAAAACAGGCATAATCTCCTGCATCATGCCGATATTATAAAGGCATTCGTGTCCAGGCAGGCAAAACCCTGTATTTTCAAGATTTCCAAGCGTATTCTTCTGTCTGTAAAGGTAATAAGCTTCATATCCTTTTTCTGCTAAAAACGGGTAGGCGAATTTGAGCATTTCCACCGCCGCAACATGTTGCTCATCATCAGGACTGTATGCCTCCTCCTTGAGGCGCGATGCCCGCTTGATGCTCATGGTATGCACCGTTAAATTTTCAGGCTTAAGCTGCGAAACTGCTTTCAAACTTTCCACAAAATCTTCTAATGTTTCACCGGGAAGACCTGCAATGACATCCATATTGAGCACAGGAAAATCAAGCGATTTCGCCATAGAAACCGCATCAAAAACTGCCTGAGGCGTGTGCCGCCGTCCAATCCGTTTTAACGTTTTTTCATGAATGGTTTGCGGATTAATGCTAACGCGCGTGACACCCCGCTTACGCATAGCCTCCAATTTACCCATCGTAATGGTATCGGGCCGTCCTGCTTCAACGGTAAATTCTCCGACAGAAGAAAGGTCAAAGGTTTGCGAGATTTTATATAGCAAATTATCCAGTTCAAACTCCATGAGAGTAGTAGGCGTTCCACCGCCGATATACACCGAACGGATTGTAAAGCCCAAATCCTTTACGATCCTGCCACCAGTCTCAAGTTCGCGGTAAAGAGCAGCAAGATAAGGCTCTGCATATTGCTTGGTTTGCTCTGCACCCACTGAAGCAAAGGCGCAATAGGCACATTTTGACGGACAAAAAGGAATATCAATATAAATGGCAGCATCTCGCAGAGTCAGAGACTGCGTCAAGCTTAACTCCTTATCAGCAATCGATAAAGCCAATGCAATTTTCTCATCCGAAATGTCAAACATGTCTTTCAAGGCTTGGCGGATTGCTTCAGGTGTTTCTCCCCTTCGCCGCATGTCCACCACGCGTTTGACCGGACGTACACCGAGCAGACTTCCCCAAGGATTAGCAATACCGTTCCCACTCATAGACTTCATTATGCTCCTTTTCATAGCCAATGGTCGAGGCCGGCCCATGACCGGGATAAACCGTAATATGCTCAGGCAATGTAAATAACTTATTTTTAACACTCTCTACCAACATTTTCAGGCTGCCGGTAGGCAGGTCTGCCCGACCGATGCCACGCTGAAACAGCGTATCGCCCGAAAACAGTACGTCACCACATAAGAGGCACAACGAACCACTGGTGTGGCCGGGCGTGGTAATCACTTGAAATGTGCAAGTGCCAACCGTCAGCTTTTCACCATCTTTTAAAACACCATCGGGCTCTTTCAGCGGCGGTGCCGGAGCGAAATACCCGTAAAGACTCACATTTTTATCTAAATAATTTTCTTTTTCTGCAGCTCCCAGCAACAGTTTTGCACCTGTTTTTTCTACAATTTCCGCCACAGCACCAATATGGTCATAGTGGCAATGGGTCAGAAGCACATACCGAACCTGATAGTTTTTTTCACGAATCCGTGACAAAATATCTTCTGCATCATCACCCGGGTCAATCACAACCAATGCGTCGGGATCACCGACCAAATAACAGTTTTCCCCCATTTGACCCACGGTCATAAGTTCTAAAACCAAAATGGATTCCTCCAAACTTAAGCATTATTTCTCGAAACATCAAATACGCCGCCTAAATGCGACATCTTTCTGGCAACCATATCAAGCTGTTCCTTTGATGAAACCTCAATGGTAATGTTGATAATGGCAATTTGCTCCTTGGTCACTTTGGTATGCACAGCCGTAATAAGAATCTTCATGTCATAGAGCATATTGGTAATTTCAGCCAAAAGACCTTGTCGGTCATAAGCAGAAATCTGAAGCTCAGTCGAGTAAGAAGAACCACCGGCATATTCGGTTTCCCAAAAAACGGGAATCAACCGTTTGCCACTATCTTCCATGCGCTTCTCTGCCTCAATATTCGGGCAATCTGCTCTGTGCACTGAGACACCTCTGCCTCGGGTAATATAGCCGACAATGGAATCACCGGGCACGGGATTGCAGCAACGGGATAATCTGACCAAACAGTTATCAATACCCTCTACCACAATGCCACTGCCGGAATTCTTCCGTTTTTTTGGCGTTCCGGTAATGGGCACTGTAGCCATACTATCATTTTTATGAAGCAGACGATATTCTTCCTTGAGCCGCGACAAAACCTTGTTTACGGTTAGTCCGCCGTATCCCACAGCGGCATACATATCATCCTCAGTATGGAAGCCATACTTCTTTAAAATCAGTTTCTCAACCCACTCCGGCTTAAACAAGTCGCCGTGGTTGATGCCAATTCGCTTCAGTTCCTTATCAATCATATCCTTACCACGAAGAATGTTCTCCTCGCGGCCTTCTTTTTTAAACCATTGATTGATTTTGGTGCGCGCCTGAGATGTTTTGCATATTTTAAGCCAATCCCGGCTGGGGCCGTGAACGGCAGAAGATGTCATAATTTCTAAAATATCGCCGTTTTGCAATACATAATCCAAGGTTGCAATTTTACCGTTGACCCGCACTCCCGCCATGCGGCAACCCACCGCGCTGTGAATGGCAAAGGCAAAGTCAATGGGCGTTGAACCGGCAGGCAGATTGATTACGTCGCCTTTGGGCGTAAAAACAAAAACCTCATCGGCAAATAGATCAATTTTCAAGGTTCGCATAAAATCATCGGAATCAACGGTTTCATTTTGAATTTCCAAAATCTTGCCAATCCAGGCAAGCTTTTCATCCATATCGCTTTCGCCGCTTGTACCTTCTTTATATTTCCAGTGTGCGGCGATACCATATTCAGCAATTCTGTGCATTTCCTTGGTGCGAATCTGAACTTCAAACGGAATGCCGTTCGGTCCCATCACCGTAGTGTGCAAAGACTGATACATATTGGGCTTCGGCATGGCAATATAGTCCTTAAAACGGCCCGGAATGGGATAATACAGCTCATGGACCATACCCAAAACCGCATAACAATCTTTTACGCTGTCAACAATGGCACGAACGGCAAATAAATCATAAATTTCGTCAATACTCTTATTTTGGGCATACATTTTTCTGAAAATGCTGTAAAAATGTTTGGCGCGACCCATGAGTTGTGCGTGAATACCGATTTCTGCAAGCTTATTACGGAAAGTTTCCATAATATCTTCAATATATTTCTCCCGTTCTTTTCTCTTTTGGCTGATGGATTCTGTAATTTCACGGTATGCAATGGGGTCTAAATACCGCAGGGAGATGTCCTCAAGCTCCCACTTTATTTTCGACATACCCAACCGATGTGCCAGTGCCGCATAAACCTCTAAGGTCTCTCGGGCTTTTTCACGCTGTTTATCTTCAGGCATGGATTTTAAGGTTCGCATGTTGTGTAATCGGTCTGCCAATTTAATCAAAATCACACGAACGTCCTTCGCCATGGCCAGAAACATTTTTCTCAGATTTTCAACCTGTTGATCTTCTTTGGTGGTATATTGAATTTTTCCCAGTTTGGTAACGCCGTCAACAATAATGCCCACCGCATCACCAAAGTTCTGCGAAACTTCTGCAACCGTGCAATCAGTATCTTCTACTACATCATGCAGAAGTGCACCTACCAGACTATCGCAGTCAAGCTCTAAATCTGCCAGAATGTGAGCAACAGCCAAGGGATGAACAATGTAGGGCTCACCGGAATTACGTATCTGTCCCTCATGAGCACTATTGGCAAGTTCATAAGCACGAGTTAGTTTTTCAATATTAAATTTAGAATTGTAGGATAACACTTTTTCTACCAATGCATCAAAGGTTAAACCCTCCATCATATCCACCTCACTTAAGACGAAAGTCGCAAATCCTTGAGCAAAAGCTGTGCCTTACGTTCACCGCGATACACATTTGCCTCTAATGTAAAAACAATATCAACATGAGCTCCAACTGATAACTTTTCTGCCATATTCCCCATAGAAAAGCCAATCGCCTGAACGACGGATGCTCCATCTGACAAAGAAAGGCGCAGATGTTTTCCATCACTCATTGTATAAACGCCCAAAACTGTTAAAGCGTCACAATAGAATACCGGATTGGGATTGTGCATGCCGAAAGGCTCTAATACCGAAAGCTTATTAACGGTATTTAAGTTGGCGTAGGAAACCGGTAATTTTGTGTCAATTAGAATGGTCGGGATGAAATCCTCCGGCGTTAAAATGCTTTGCGCATATTGGTTGATTTTGTTACGAAGATTCATAATTTGATCTGCGGCCACTGTCAATCCGGCAGCAAGCTCATGGCCGCCAAATTTAACTAAACATTCGTTGCAGGCAGAAAGTGCTTCAAACAAACTAAAGCCCTTCATACTACGACCTGAACCCTTGCTTTCATTGCCATTTATGCTGATTAAGATGCAAGGCTTGTTAAAACGCTCCGTCAGTCTTGATGCAACAATACCGATAATGCCGCTATGCCAACCCTCTTTTGCAAGAATCAAGACAGATTCCCTTTCGTATTGGTCCTTCTCTGTTTCATAAAGCGCTAAAGCTTCTTCTAAAATCTGCTGTTCAACTGTCTGACGCTTCCGATTGATTTCATCTAAGTAACGTGCCTTTTCCTCGGCCTCTTCCGCAGTTTCAGACAGTAGCAATTCCACACCCAACGCCGCATCATCCATTCTGCCTGCCGCATTGATGCGCGGTGATAGCGCAAAACCAATGGTTCCCGTCGTCACATGTAGCGGGTCTACCGAAGCCTGCTTCATCAGAGCACAGAGACCGAAATGATTCGTCCTGCCTAAAGTCTCCAGCCCATTTTTCACTAAAATTCTGTTTTCTCCCACAAGCGGCATCACGTCTGCAACCGTTCCGATCGAAACAATGGCAATATAGGTTTCATAAAACTGTTGCATATCTAAATCTCGAGATTTTGCCAGCGCTTCCATCAGCTTAAAGGCAACACCTACACCGGCCAAATTCTGAAACGGATATTGGCAATCCGGCTGCTTTGGATTTAGAACTGCCACCGCATCAGGCACTTTTTCCTGACACTCATGGTGGTCCGTCACAATGATATCAACGCCACATTCTTTTCCGTATTGCACTTCCTCTACGGAAGTAATGCCGCAATCTACCGTAATTAACAAGGTGATATTTCCTCTGCGGCAATCATCAATTGCTGTAGATTTAAGACCATAACCATCACGAAAACGATCCGGAATCCGATAGGCGACGTTTTCGGCGCCTAAACTTCTTAAAAAGTGAGTCAAAATGGTAGTAGAGGTAATGCCATCAACATCATAGTCGCCGTAAATCAGAATTTTTTCATTGCATTCGAGTGCTTTTATAATTCGACTGACCGCATTATGCATACCTTTCATCAAAAAGGGGTCACAGAGCTTATCTAAATTCGGTTTTAAAAATGTTGAAAAGGAGTCCACACCACGTAGTAATAAGAGCTTTGCTACAAGGGGCGGAATGCCGTTTTTTTGACTTAATTCCTGAACCGTTTCACTATGGTTGACCGGTGCATTCTGCGTGCGCAGCATCCATTTCTTTTTCTGCAACGGTTGCATGTTGTTCTCCAATCTGCCAATTCACAAACAGGCACAATATTTTATCAATACGCCGACAAACAATAAACATCGGCAACCAAGCAATTATATATTATATTATTGTATCATACAGGAGCTCTTTTGGCAAGTGAAAAATCAAACTTAACCGCAAAATAACGGTAATTTTTCCTCATTTTACACTAAATATTGCGTTTTTTGAACATTCCCGATTTTTCCATGAACGGATTTATCTGTTTTTTCATACTATATAACATGAAGTGTATTCCTTCTACCCTGCTATGTAAAGGAGTTTCATTATGAAAAACAGTCTCTTCACCCTCATCGGCGGCGATCGTCGCAACGTTGCAACAGCTAACCGGCTTTGCAGTATGGGGTTTGATGTCCGGGTTTTTGGTTTTGATACTATTGTTTCTTTTGACAGTCGCGTCATTCGTTCAGCTACTTTAGAGGATGCTGTCTGTGATGCTGACTATATCGTTCTGCCGCTTCCGGTCGTAACAGAAGGTGAACGCTTAAATACCCCCTTATATGAAAACACAGTGTATTTCCGTGACATATTACCACTACTAAAGGAGAATCAAATTGTATTCGGGGGCAAGATGAATCCCGCCATGAGCGCACTGCTTCATGCACAAGGGATTACGCTTTATGACTATAGTCAGCGAGAAGAATTTTCTGTTTCAAATGCCATCCCCACCGCCGAAGGGGCTATCAGCATTGCTTTGCAGGAACTGCCTTATACTCTAAACGGTACCCCATGTCTGGTAACAGGTTTCGGTAGAATCGGCAAGGTGCTTTGTCGGGCACTGGATGGCTTAGGGGCAAAGGTAACTGCTTCAGCGCGAAAATACAGTGACCTTGCATGGATTGACGCCTGCGGATACACCCCAATACATACAAAAGATTTAAAAAAACACATCGGTCAATTTCAAGTGGTGTTTAACACCGTACCCGACCTTTTGTTTGACCGCGAAACCCTAAGTTGTGCACTCACAGATTGTCTGATGATTGACCTCGCTTCAAAACCGGGTGGCATTGATTTTGCCTGCGCCGAAAAATTAGGAATCAAAGTCATTTGGGCATTATCTCTACCCGGTAAAACTGCACCACTCACAGCGGGCACCATTATACTAAACACAATCTTAAACATCATACATGAATCGGAGGTGAAAGAATGAAGGATAAAACCATAGGCTTTGCCATGACCGGCTCGTTTTGCACCTTTAAAAGCGTTGTAAGGGAGATTGAGCATTTAGCCGAAACAGGTGCCAAAATTATGCCCATCATGTCGCAAACAGCCTACACAACCGATACACGTTTTGGAAAAGCATCAGATTTTGTAAAAGAAATTGAAGCTATCACCGGCCAAAAAGTAATTTACACCATTCACGACGCTGAGCCAATCGGTCCTAAGAATTTATTAGACGCTCTCATCATTGCCCCTTGCACCGGCAACACGATCGCCAAACTCGCCTGTGGCATCACAGACACATCTGTCACCATGGCAGCAAAGGCGACGCTAAGAAATCAAAAACCAGTCATTTTGGCTGTTTCAACCAATGATGGTTTAGGCGGCAGCGGTAAGAACATTGGTCTGCTTTTAAATACGCAAAACATCTATTTTGTCCCCTACAGGCAAGATGACCCTGTGAAAAAAATCAATTCCCTGGTGGCAGACATGCCGCAAATCACAGAAACGCTCCGAGTCGCTTTGTCCGGCATTCAGCTGCAACCGGTCATTTTATGAAAACACCTAAGCCGTTCTGCACGCAAAATTTATTGCAGAGCGGCTTATTTTTGTATAAAAGGGAGAATTTTGGCATTTTCTGTACTTTTTAATTGCAGACAAAACAAAAAATGTGCTATAATATAAAAGGTTTGCGCAGAATACAAAAGAAAGGACGACCCTACATGAAAAATTTTAAGCCCATGCTGTTTTCAGATTTGCGTCATTATTCCCGCTCGCAGGCAGTCCGTGATGTCATTGCAGGTATTATTGTGGCAATCATTGCTCTGCCTCTTTCCATCGCCCTGGCCATAGCCTCCGGCGTCAGTCCGGAAGCAGGTATCTACACAGCTATTATTGCAGGATTTGTAACGGCATTCTTCGGTGGTAGCAGTGTCCAAATTTCCGGTCCCACCGCAGCATTTGCCACCATTGTTGCCGGAATCGTTGCCAAAAACGGAACCGACGGTTTGATGATTGCTACCATTATGGCAGGTATTCTGCTGATTATTATGGGGCTTTTAAAGCTGGGAAATCTGATTAAATTTATTCCATATACCATCACCACAGGCTTCACAGCCGGCATTGCTGTCACGCTGGTGATTGGACAGCTAAAAGACTTTTTCGGTGTGACATATAGCGGCACAGAAGCACCGATTGAAACCATGGAAAAACTTTCTGCTTTTATCGGCGGCTTTAGCTCCGTGAACATGCAGGCCGTCATCGTCGGCGCTGTTTGTTTGCTCATTTTATTCATTTGGCCGAGAATTTATGATAAAATTCCCGCTTCCCTGCTGGCAGTTGCCGCCGGCATTATCATGGTGAAAGGCTTCGGTATGCAGGTCAACACCATTGGTGATTTATTCACTGTCAGCCGCGACTTACCGAGCTTCCGGTGTCCTTCTGTGTCTCTGTCCGGTGTACTTTCCATGATACCCGATGCTGTAACCATTGCCCTACTTGCCGGAATTGAATCCTTGCTTTCTTGCGTTGTGGCAGACGGTATGGTCGGCAAGCGCCACCGCTCCAATGCCGAATTAACCGCACAAGGCTTAGGTAACATTGCCTCTGCCTTCTTTGGCGGCATTCCTGCAACCGGCGCCATTGCCCGTACGGCAGCCAACATTAAAAACGGCGGTAGAACACCGATTTCTGCCATGGTACATTCCGTGGTTCTGCTCCTTGTATTGGTCATTTTAATGCCCTATGCAGCTTGGATTCCCATGCCTGCCATTGCCGCTATTTTAATCAGCGTCGCCTATAATATGTGCCAGTGGCGTCAGTTTGTTGCCCTGGTTAAAACATCACCAAAAAGTGATATTTTGGTTTTAGTCGTCACATTCTTACTCACTGTTATTTTTGATTTGGTTGTTGCCATTGAGGTGGGCCTTGTTATGGCCTGCGTTCTGTTTATGCGTCGAATGAGCGATGAATCTAAAATTGAGAGCTGGCGCTATATTGAGCAAGAAACCGACCCTGACAGCATAGACCTTCGCAAGGTTGCAAAGCATATCAGTGTTTACGAACTTTGCGGACCCCTCTTCTTCGCTGTTGCCGGTCAGGTTATGCGCATCGAAACCAAGCCTTACACCAAATGCGTTGTGCTTCGCATGCGTTCTGTTCCTTCTGTTGATACCGATGCGCTGCGAATGCTGGAGCAATTTGTGAATCGCTGCAAGAAAAAGGGCATCACCGTCATTTTCTCTCATGTGAATCCGCAACCGATTAACGCCATGAAAAAATCCGGTCTTTATGACCTTATCGGCGAAGAAAACTTCTGCCCGAATATTGATGCTTCCTTAGAAAGAGCAAACACATTAGCATAATTTTAAATCGTTATAAAGCCGTGGTAAAACATTCTGTTTTCCACGGCTTTTTTGTAGTTCTTTTTTGAATTTTGTCACTTTTTTCCGTAAAATGACCTTGCAAAAGAAAAATTTATGTTGGTAGAATAAAATTAAGTCTATTATGCGAGGTTAAAAATATGGAAAACACCGTCGATATACAACAACTACAGCAAAACATTAATGCTCTTGCGAGCCTTACAGGCGTTGCTCTGCACATTTATTCGGAAAACAAGTCACCATCAGACCTTTTCCCCTGTGCCTTTTGTAGAAAAATGCAACCAGAAAAACAAAACCCCTCCGCCTGTCATGCGCTGATTTACGATCTACTTCCATATGTACAAAGCAAGTCAGAAAGTGGCATTTTCTTTTGCCCCGCAGGATTTTGTCATATTCTTACCGCAACCGACCTACCCCATTCTTTTTTGCTATCCGATGTCATTGTTTGCAGCGAGCCAAATGATACTGTGATAAAAAAAGTGTGGACAAACCTTTTTGATTCACCCTACGATATCAACCAAGTATCGCATCAATCCTCCGTTTCATTTTTAGAGCCAAAAAACATTGTAAACCTCTCTCGTCTGATTCATGTCATATCACACCGCGATTCTGCTTCACAATTCAACGATAAGCTAATAAAATGCCTACAAGAGCTACCAACATGCAGCCGTACAGATATAGAAAAATTGTCAGACCGGATGTTAGAAAACATTTTATCCAAAGCCGGTCTTAATATGAATCTGGCAGGGTTTTTATGCACAAACATTCTTTTTTCTTTTATCGATTCTTTGGATATTGACGTTTCAAGAGAGGTAAGCAGATGTCTGTTTGTGCCGCAATTCATGCAGGCATCCTCTATCAGCGAACTAAAGCAAGCATTCACCAAAAGCCTACAATTTATAGCACAATGCACAGCACAAAACGTCCAAATTCGCCAGCACGCTGTCGTTCAGCAAGCACTTCAGTTCATTCATACACATTATCGGGAGGATATCACACAAGTCGCTGTTTCAAAGGCGGTTTATCTAAGCTCCTCCTATTTTTCCAAGGTTTTTAAAGAAGTAACCGGCTCAGGCTTTAATCAATATGTTAACGAGTTCCGCATCCAAAAAGCAAAGAAGTTGCTTGCTAACCCAAGCATCAATCTAAATACCATTCACACCTTAGTGGGATTTCATCATCAAACTTACTTTTCTAAAATCTTTCACCGACTCACCGGCATGTCTCCCGGTAAATACAGAAGCTTTCTCCTTCCATAGCAGAAACCCGCTGCCGAGTATAATTACACAAAGTTCGACTCATACTAACAACATTCCAATTGAAAGGAAGTTGTTAGTTTATGAAAGCAATCATTTTGGCAGGCGGTGAAGGAAAACGCTTGCGTCCACTCACAGATAAGCTTCCCAAGCCCATGGTACCCATCATGAACCAACCACTCATGGCTTATTTATTAAGGCTTTTAAAAAAGCATGACATTACCGAAATTGGTGTTACAGTGGGATACTATCGTGATGCCGTTACAAATTATTTTAAAACCGGTGAAGACTTCGGCGTTCATCTTACTTATTTTTTTGAAGACAGCCCTAAAGGCACCGCCGGATGTTTGACTGCTGCCACAGATTTTTTAAACGAGGACTTTGTTGTGATCTGCGGCGATGCCGTAACCGATTTGAACCTAACCTCTGCACTCTATTTCCACAAAGATAAAAACGCTTTAGCAACACTGATTTTAAAAGAATCTGAAACACCCACGCACCATACCGTGGTGACAACAGACGAAAACAGCAGAATTATCCACGTTGCCCCTGAGCCGGACTGGGATGAAGTGCGCAGTGACACAGTCGCTACCGGTATGTATATCATGAAGCCTGATATTCTGACCCATATTTCTCAAAATGGTCAGAAGGATTTGATTCACGATGTTTTACCCGAGCTCATCAATCAGAACTTACCCGTCTACGGATATGTCATGAGTAATTATTGGCGTGATATCAGCGATATCACATCCTACCGTCATTGCCACAGAGATATTTTTAACGGCCGTGTGAAACTGGGAATACCTGAGGATATTTTAAAAAGCGGCATTTTAATCGGCAAAAACTGTAAAATTGCAGATGATGTTCATTTAGGACGCTACACCGTCGTTGGCGACAACTCGGTGATTGAAAAAGATGCGTCCATCCGGGACAGCATTTTATGGAGTGGCTCACAAATTCCCGAACATGCCGACCTATATAGAACCGTAACCTGCGGTGCAGAAATAATCCACGCATCTAAAAGCGATGACGATCCTTGTTTCCCTGAAATAACCCACCATCGGATTGAAGGAAGACTCAATGAAAACATCACGCCTGAATGGATTTGCGAGATTGCGTTGGCATATGCAAGCTGCTTTCCGCCGGAAGCTAAAATCATGTTGAGCCTTTCTGACCAAAGCCACTACATGATGCCAAAATTTTCTTTTCTCTCCGGCCTGATTGCCGGCGGAGTTGTCTGCTATAACTTGGTGAGAGCCGGTGACCGAAGTCTTGCAAAATATGCTCTGCGTAAGCTTTCCTTAGACGGTGGCATCCATGTACAGTTTGACGGTGATCTGATATGCATAGAATTATTTGACAAAAACGGCATGCCGGCTGATAAAGCTACCATGAAAAAGCTGCAAACGTTTTTAAAATCCAAAGATTTTCGCAGAGTGAGCCTCAAAGAACTGCAGTCGCCCGTCAACGTCCACGATATGCCGCTATACTATTTTAAAGACTTAGTTGCCACAACTCCTTGCAAAAGACTGAACTTTTCTGTCTGCGTGTGCACCCGTTCTGACGAGCTGAAAGATCATCTGAAAAAAATCAGCAACGCTTTTGGCATGTCTGTTCTTTTTACAAATGATGCTGAACTGTTGCCGGATCTGATTACAGAAAACAAACTACAACTTGGTCTGTTAGTCGGAGAAAACGGAAAATGCGCTTTTTATGACGAACATGGAAAAGTGCTTTCCGGCGATCAGTTCTATGGGCTTGTGACACTCATGGTTCTGTCTGCAGTTGAAGGCGCCACGGTTTATATGCCTCAACATGCATCCGATACTGTTTCTATGATTGCAAAGCGCTGCAGCGGCAAGATGGAAAGAATGCCGGATCATCACCTTGAAAAAACACTTTTAAAAAGCAATACCCCTACTGCAAGATTGCAATATGATCTTTTGTTTGATCCAATTCGCGCGCTGGTTCGCGTGTGTGAGTTCCTGTTTTTAAACCGCTGCACTTTGTCACATGTCTGCAGTTTGCTGCCACATATGCATAAAATCAGTCGCAGCGTTGGTTGTCCTAAAGAGAAAAAAGGAACTGTTATGAGGCAACTTTTAGATGCATTGGGCAAGCATAAACAATCAGATTTAACCGAAGGAATCAAGTTCTCTGACGACAAAGGCTGGATTCTCATTATGCCCGATTACCGAAAAAACCGAATCCACATTCTGTCTGAAAGTCATGATGAAGAATATGCCTGTGAGTTGGCAGGCTCCGTTTGCGACACCATTAAACAGTTGACACACGGAAAATCATAAACCAAGACCACCAGTAAATTTGAAGTGGTAATATAAAAGTAGACACATGGAAAACCACCATGTATCTACTTTTTTATTTTTGGATTAAAATAATTGTAGAGGTGTTTATGATAAAAAAAGGACAAACAAAACAAATTTGGACAAAAGAACAAAATCTGTCAATCATAAAAAGATATTGTGAAGAACACGTATGTGCAGGAACTTTTGATAAAGAACATAACGCAGACAAAGGTAACTTGGAGATGGCACCCTAAGGCTTTAAAATTGATGGTTGATGGGAAGACCGAATCGTTATTGACTTTGACAAAGACGGACTTCCCATAAACAAACCATCATAGGTAAAAAATTAGCTACAAATGTCAAAAATTAAATATTTACATAGAACACCTACCAAAGTACAATAAATTATAGAAAAGTACTATAAGGAGGTCATACCATGATCAAGATTGGAATTATCGGTGTCGGTGCTGTTGGTGGCATGCATAAAGATGCTATTTTAGTTCACCCTGAATGTGAGTTAGCGGCCGTTTGTAACCGCACCTTAGCAAGAGCCGAAGAATTAGCAAAAGGAACAAGTGCACGTGCATACTCAGATTACAAAGCGATGCAGGAGTCGGAAAAGCTTGACGCCGTCATCATCAATCTGCCCCATCATTTACATAAGGACGTTTCTATCTACTTTTTAGAACGAGGTGTGGCAGTTTTAGTTGAAAAACCTATGGCTAATACCGTTGAAGAATGCGATGCCATGATTGCGGCTGCCAAGAAAAGCGGTGCTGTATTTGCAGTCGGCCACGTTCAGCGATACATTGCTTCGTTTCGCGCACTAAAGGAAATCGTTCAAGAAGAACGTCTCGGAAAACTTTGTTCCATCACCGAAGTCAGAAATGCCAACTACTTTAACCCCAATCGCTCTGCTTGGTTTTTTGATAAAAAGCAAGCAGGAGGTGGATTGCTCATGAACTTTGGTGCCCATACTCTTGATAAGCTTTTCTATATAACCGGCCGAAAAGTAAAAAGCGTCACTGCCTTTGGCGGAAATTTTCTTAATGATCATAACGTAGAGGCTCATGCTCAGCTACTTCTTGATCTTGGAAATGGTGTCAGCGCCGCTGTAACCCATATCGGTTGCCTTGTGCCAGGCGAGTCAAAATCTGCATTCTATTTCACCGGCGGTGTTGCAGAAGTCCGTGGGTGGGATTTATGGATTTCTGAGGGCGGAAAGCCTTTCGAACCGGTAGATTGTGGTGACTTAGACATTAACTTTATGGAACCTCAGTTAAGCGAATTTGTTAAACTCCTAAAAGGTGAGGAAAACGAAATGGTCTCCCCCGAGTACGGTCGGGATGTTATTGCCGTTTTAGAACAGGCTTTCAACCAAATTGAGAAAGGTGATAAAAAATGAAGTTTGGAATGACGTCTCTGACATTAAAAAATGAATCTGTTGCCGAAGTCATCCGTATCGCAAAAGAAGCGAAAATAGATGGCATCGAGTGGGGCGTTTCAAGCGGACACATGCCTTTAGGCGATGCCGATCGTGCGGCGGTAATCCGGAAACTTTCGAAAGAAAGCAGCATTGAAATTTTTTCTTTAGGATCTTACTGTCGTATGGAAACCAAAGAAGAATGTGATAAAACGCTGGAAACTGCTCTGCTACTTGGGGCTCCCATCATCCGCATCTGGGCAGGAAAGAATTCCCCCACCGATTGTGACGATGCTTACAGGCAGCTAATTGTTGAAAATACAATGTATATGGCGGACAAGGCTGCTGAGCATAACATCATGTTAGGCTTTGAATATCACCCCTGGACATTAACTGAAACCTGCGACGAAGCCCTTTGGCTGATCGAGTCTGTCAACAGAAAAAATGTAGGCCTTTATTGGCAACCTCAGTACACGCTTTCTCAAGAGGAAAACCTTAGAGATAGAAACCGAGTTCTGACGGTCTGCGTAGGCAATATGCACGTGCAGAATTACAATGAAGAGGACGGATATAAACCGCTTTCAGAAATGAAAGAATTAGCCTCCTACTATAAGGATCTCACTGAGAAGCCCTACCGACTCATGATTGAATTTGTAAAAGACGGGACCGCGGAAAATCTTTTAAAAGATGCAGAGGTTTTAAGGAATACATTGCTTTAAAAAAATATAAAATAAGGCAGCGGTAACGCTGCCTTATTTTTTTAAATGTAGCACCCCCCTCAAAGCAATCATTACTTTGAGGGGGGTGCTATTATAGAGGAAATCCTTTTAGTTGTGTAATGTTATGCAAACATTCTGTCTAAGACTGTTGCAACCTGGGCTCTAGTACCATTTGCTTTCGGTGCAAATGCACCGTCCTCCATGCCGTTCATTAAGCCATTTTGATTAGCGTAAAGAACATAGGTTTTCGCCCAATCACTAATAGCACTGTTATCTGTAAAGGAAAGGTCTCCTTCTGGCGCTTGGAAAGCTTCGCCCTTTAAGAGAGCATTCGCACCTGAAAGAATTTTTGCCATTTCCTCACGGGTGACTAGGTCATCGGGGCGGAATACGCTGTCAGCTGAGATGATGCCATTCTCAAGAGCCGCCATGACGTAATAGCCATACCAGCTGTCCATGGCTACATCACTAAAGCCGGTATCTGTTCCCTCTGCGATCAGATTCAGCGCTCTTGCCACCATGGTGATCAGTTCTGCACGAGTGATAGATGCATCCGGACGGAATAAGCCATTATCGCCCTTTACAATGCCCTTGTCAGCCATACGGTCGATACTTGCTTCTGCCCAATGACCTGCGACATCGCTAAAGCCCTTGGTCGGAACAATCACATCGCCGCCAATACCACCAGCACCTTCGCTACCACCGACGGTGTCACTTTCGCTTTCATTATCTTTTCCATTTACTGTGCCGGTAATGCCGCCTTTATCACTACTGGAGTCATTCGTTAAGATTTCATCTGTATCCTCATCAATTAATGTCAACAATCCGTCATGTTGCTCAAATTTAACGAGTCTTCCATTATACTTCACATTGTCAACATCTTGTGCAGAAGGAGTAACCTGCTCCAGTATTACCTCTTGAGAGGCTTCAATTTCTACAGTTCTTCCTGTCTTTTCAAAGGAAAGCGCCTCTATGGGTTCATTGACAGATAGTAAAATAGAGCCATTCGTCTTTTTCACATAACTTCCCTGATTCAAAATTACCTCTAGAATCTCGCCATCCTCTGCTACTCTGACAACCGCTAGTTCCGCATCGGTTACATAATCTCCAAATGTATGCTCAGCACCGGGAACGTGGTCATAATCCAGCATGTAATACGTCAGATTCTTTCTTCCGGCAATTTCTGTTTCAATTTTCATAGCTGTTGCATCATGGGTAGGAACGCCTAACTCAATTCTGTCAGCTTTGACCTTTCCTGAATTTTCATAAGGCATAAGAACCGTGTCAAATGTCTGCTTTCCGGCTACCTCTTCTTTAAAGTAATAACCGTATTTTGCTTCTGCAGCAAGACCCCATCCAACCGTATCGTACCCGATATCTTCAACAATTCTTGCATCTGTGTCTGCCGAAGCAATCATAATTTCTGCGCCTCTGTCAAAATTAGAGTAAATGGTTCTGTTTTCGTCATTATGTCCAAGATTTGCATCCGGCGCCATGTGCCAAAGCTGTCGATAGTTATTGGGACGCTCCATATCTTCCGGTATCATTAAATCAGATACGATCCAGAAATCCGGCTTGACAAAGGTGACTGTTCTTCTGTGGTCAACGTCCAGATTTGCATGGCTTGTAACACTGTAATAGTCATATTTACCGTTTGATACCCAGCGATGTTTGGTTGCGTTAGCTGATAATCCAACCGTTGATTCGTTGGTTTTAATTTGCTTTTGGCTTGTGTTGTTGACTTCCACCGTGTTATGAGCTTTGGTGCTGATCATGTATTTACGAATCGGACTCGTCGCGTCATAGTTATAATAACCACCGTCAATCAACAGAGATTTTCCAAAGCCGTTGACCATCATGGAGTTTGCATCCGCATGTCCATGACCAGCAAAACCGGAAGACGTCATCATTGCCCAACGGGCACTATCCGACCAGTCTGAACGCATAATCGCCAGCATTGTACTTTCATAAAGCTTTGATGTCCAATCGGGCACTATTCCCTTTCTGCCATAGGTGCTGACAAATTGGTACACCTCATCCTGAGTTAACTTATAATATTTCGGATATTGGGGAGAAAGACTGCCATAGGTCTTACCACTATCGCCCCAGGCCACCTGAATACCACCCGGAGCCTTTAAAATACAGTTATAAATGGCCATTTTGCCTATAAGCGTCTTAATATCATCATTAAAATCTCTGCCACTTGCCAAAATCTTTTCCCAAATATCCAGAACCATGTTATAGGTCTGGCCGCTGTATCCGTCTGTGCTTTCAATATAGCCTCCATCATCAAAATAACTCCACCGAACCAAGTCTTCAATAATATCAATACTGGTGGTAAACTGCTGGTCTGCATTAGAAAACTCCGGCATAAACAAGGTTGTATAGGTAATCGCCGTCGCCTCGTAGAACTTCTGATTGCCACCTTTTCCTTCATTAACAGGATCGGTTAAAAAGTCTTCCAATTCGTAAGAGCCGTGCCAAAGATTTTTCAAAATTGCCGTGCAAACATCCGGCGTCATATAGCGACTGGTTGCAAATAAATCAAATTTTGCAATAAGACTCTTTAACTTCAAACTCATGGAAAGAGCACTACAGAATGCACCGTAACGCACAGTATCCGGCAGGACGCCCCAATCCGCAGAGCCGCCATAAATGTTTCCAACCTGTTCCGTGAACTTGAACCGTCCCTGAGTGTCGCGAATAAAGTCCATTACATCCCAGATGAAAGCATAGGCATATTTCTCATCACCGGTATAAACATACTCCGCTATCGCAGCACCCTGATTGGTTAATCGTGTCGTCTGTTGTTGATACTCTGCTTCTGCATTAGCCTTCTTATACCAATCGTTTCTGCCTGGAATGCCGTTAAAGTTAAAGACGTACTCAACGAAACTATTCATTGTTACCGTATCAGCTGACCATTCGCTACCCTCTTTATAAATCAACAGTTCTTTTTCTTCTGCATGACCCTCTTCCAGTTTCGCATGGAAGTAAAGCTTTACATCTGAAACACTATCACGCTCAGAAATACTTGACAAGTCAAACTGCAAAAGAGGTTCAGCTGTCTTTTCGCCTTGGAGTTCACCAAAGAACCGAGCTTCCATCTCTACTTCATCAGCATAGTTGTTATACCGATTGCTGCCGCCACGAATCACCGTATCTCCGGCAGGATAAAAGACCTTTGTGGAACCATTAACCGTCATGACTAATCTGGGGCGTTTGCTGCTATCATAGTATTCGTTTGATAAAATCCTTGCAGCCGTATCTTCATTAAATCGGGCACCGATTTTATAACTCATCACACTGCCCTTGACAAGGCCGCTGATGCCTGTATGAATTTCGTACTCCTGATAGTCATGAGAACGAATCACAACTTTTCCCTGGTTATGAGTTGGATATTCATTATGATGCACACCGGTTAAAGTAAAGTTTTCTACATAGCCTGGGCTACGCTTGGGCATTTCCATCAAGGTGCTGTTACCGCGGGAACGCATATAGGACAATAGTGCAACTTTTGCACCTTCATAGTCTCCGGCTTTTGCAGCCTGCTCAACCATTGCCATTTCCGGATTTTCTGCATAGTTGAATTTTCCGGGATTCGTCCAGCTACTGCCGTCCCAAACACCAAAGAAATCCTCATCACTCATGTGTTTCGGGTCAAGAATCTCTTCATCAGGCAAAACTGTAAAAGTAAACTCCTTAGTTCTGACCGCCGTGTTATAAATAATAACCGCCGTCAAGGTTACGGTTTCCGGATTGCCGTCCCAACGAGGACGAATGACCCGACCGCTGGAAGTAATCACGCTGGAATTGGTGGTTTTCCAGAGATATTGGCTGCCATAGGGGCCTTGGTCCGGCAAGCTCAAGCTAGTTGTAACCAATGAGGGATCCGCATCAGTAAAGCTGAATACATCATAATTTTCAAGTGTTAAATATGCTTCATCCTTATCGACAACGTTTTCGTCAGCCGTATAATAAGGCATCACATTGAACGTAAACTCTTTCACAACAGAAAAAATACCATAAGAAACCGTTGCTGTCACAGTAACAGGAATCTCCTCATCGATATCCTCAGGACGATTTACCATTCCGTCTAAGGTGATTCGCTCCTCATTAGAGCTTTCCCAGGTAATCGTTGTTCCCAAGGGACCCTCGGTAGCTAAATTCAGATTTGCAGCAAGCTTTCCGGGAGCCGGTGCCGGAATAAAATTACGAACTCTTTCTTCCGTCAACCAGGCAGCATCCGTCTCCGGGCGCAGATGCATTGCCGGGAACGTTGTAAAGCTTCTGATGTTTGATATTCTGCACGTAATAAAGTTATTACCTGATAGTAAGATCTGCACGCTCTGTAGTCCTGTAGAACCAACGCTATAGGGGTTGCCACGATGAACAACATGTTCTCCGTTAATCCACATGGAGAAGGTGCCGCTCGCTTCTTCGGTCATAACCACAATCTCTGCGCTATCAGCATACGGCTTAGAAAAGATCGAATAAGGAGAACCCTCTGAATCACTATACTTGATCATAAAAGTTCCGTCCGCACCCCAGAAGGTATTGACTGCAAGCCCATTTGCGCCTTCAATCTGTATGTTTGCCTCACCGGTTCCCTCTTTTTCCAGACGGAATTTAGTCGCTGCAATTCCGCCAATGCTTTCTTTTGAGGGACGTACGGGATATTTCATGTACGTATCTGTCCCCTGATTGGCTACCACATTGTTCGTATAACGCTCTATTTGTACATAGCCGTCAAATTCGGTTATACGTCCGTTCCAGCCACGGGTAGACGCCCAGGGATCAACGTTATAGTCAATATTATCAGGGTCGTTCCAGTCCCCGTCACCATCGACTTCGGGGATATGCTTTCTAAAGTCGCTCTCATAAACCAGTTCTTTTTCTTCAGGAACCGGAAGATTGTCAATTGGGTAGCTTGCAGGAACAACACCAAAGCGGAAATTCTTTTCAAAGGTATAATCTCCGTTTTGTATGCTTGCTGTCAAAATAGCATAAATATCGCCGCTTTCATCCACCGGTCTTGTGACCTTACCGGTTTCAGGATGAATCAGCTCCCAATTGGAAGAGGACCAGGTTACTTTGCTGCCTAAAGGTGCTTCGGTATATAAAGTCAGGTCCTTTGTCAACAGGCCACCAATCGCCTGTTCATTGACGATGCTCTCCTGGGTAACAGACTTATAGTCCTCCCCGAGAATCACCAGATCGCCTTCGCCTGACCGCAGAACGGTTACGCTAAAGCTTCTTGTTTCCGTAACCTCTCCAGCGGTAACATACGCCTTCATTGTAACCAGCGTATCTTCTGCCGGCCTTGTGACAGCACCGGTTTCGGGATCAATGATCTCCGGATGAGATGACCACCAGGTAATGACGCTGTCTCGATTGCCCTTTTTCGGCAGGTCCACGTCGTATGCAATGACACCCTCAATAATTTCTTTTTTGCCAAATATGTTGTCGTATTTTAATTCTTCTGCATCATATCGTGCTGCACGGGTGTCATCCGTTATACACTGATAATACTTCAGGTCATCAACATAGACTTTAACTTTTGTTGCTTCCTTTAAGAAGAAAATCTTAGAAATTGCGCCCGGTTTAATCTTAGCATTTTCAAGGGCCAACCGGTTGTTGAACAGAACTGTAGCGAGACCAGTATCGGAATCAATCCAAAGCGTAACTTTCAAGGTGGATTCTGCTCCGAAATCAGCTGTATTAAAAGTAATACTCTCCAATGAATCCGTTTCTTCATCATAGACATAGAAGTGAATAGATTCATCAAACCATCGAATATCCGTCAATCGCTGATCAGCATCATGACCGGGCCAAACCATCAAATGGTTTCCGTATCTATCCCGCGTCATAGTAAATTCAATACCGAAGGAACCTTTTATCTCTGTATGGTCTTCTGTCAAATACACATAAGCACCCGTAGTTCCAGCAGCAGCCGTCGTAGCTTCTATCACCAGCTTGCCGTTTTCTACTCGGGCATCACTACTGGGACTGGTTTCACGGAAGATAATCGTTTTTTCATTTAAGCTGCCAAATTCCTCACGCGTAACCACGTTTGTCTGAGGGGGAATATGATCAACAGAAACGCCGTGAGCCGGTACCTTAAAGAAAAAGTCCTTTGTCACCGGCGATCCGCTTCCATAGGAAATCGTCGCTGTTAACTTGACATCACTTTCTGCTTCGCCTCGGGTAACGTAACCTTTTTCTGTATCAATTACGCCCTCAACATTCGTACTCCAGCTGATTGTTGTGTCGGCCGCTCCCTCTGTGGGAAGCATTAAATCATCAACCAGATAGCCACTTTCTGTTAGTGGTGCAGAAAAAATCTGATTCTCTGTCAGCTTTTCATAAGCCTCTGCAACCCTCTCCTCATCGGTTAAAGGAATGGGAACCGCACGATAGCAATGAATGCTTTCAACCGACAGGGTCCCAGGATAACCATATATAATAAGATCTTGAATGGATGCATTGGACTTATCAATAAACTCTATAGTTGTTGCGTAAATATCATTTAAATAAATCGCTACCTTACCCGCTGTTTCATTATAATGCATCGTTACTTTAAGCACATTAGCCGTGCTATATGTTTCTGCGTTACTGCCGTTTAACAAATACGTACTGCCAGGATTCCATGTGCGCACAAATACACCGTTTGCGCCGCGCCAATCTACATACAAAATATCTCCGGCACCAAAGTTCAAGCGATAGCCACCGCCCGTAATGCTTGTTGCACCCAACATCACGTCCACAACATATTCTCCTGTGAGCTTTTCAGGCGACAGATGGAACTTCGTGGGAATCCAGTTACCCGTGGTGTTAATGTTTAGGGCACCGTTTTCCCATTTGTAAGTAGTATCATTGCTGGCTAACGTGATTTTTTCGTTAGAAGCAGGCGCTGCCACATCCGTTTCAAAATTTTCAAAATAAACCGTTTCTAAAACCGTCGGGACCTTGTCTGCCGGTGTGTGATACCATTTAAAGTCCTCTAAACATATTTTTACATTAGCAGCAGCTGTTGAAAATTTAAGATAGCCCATATGCTTGTGAGCCGTTTTCACAAAACCGGCATTTTCAGAAGCCACCAAAGCATCATCAATCCACAGGGACATAGCTCCTGAGACTGTATTATATTGCACCCGAACCTTCATTTCGTTTCGATTCTCTTGGTGAGCAAAATCACGCACTGATGTTGTATCACTTCCGCCGTTTGCTCTAAGATAACCCTTTGAATCTATCTGAAACCACCGCAAATCAAGAGTCTCTCCACTTTCACCGGAAACGCCACTGTAATAATGCATATGAATACTGTCGCCATTAACCATACCCTCTTGCTTCACGGTAAATTCCGTGACGACATTACCCGTAACAGGTGTTTTATCCCGGTTATAATAGACACGGAATTTCTCATATGTAGAAGAGGCATTGCCAAAAACAGCGCCATCTGAATACACCGCATCATTTAAAACAATATGCTCATTCATTTCGTCGCCCAAAAATTCATCCTCATAGCCCATGGTCTGAACAGGTGGTGCACCGGTAGCATCTGCCGAGACCGGCATAACACACGCCAGTGGCAACAACAGCACCAGAACCAAAAATTCCAGACATAGCCTTTGCATAATCTTCTTCATATAATACCTCCTGATTCATATACAAGTAAATTATCGTTTTTAAAGCACCACAAAAGTTCTCTTTTCTGGTTTGCTATTTGTCTCTTGTATAGAAAGAGGTAAATAGCAAGCCAGAAAAAATTTTCTAAAGTGAGGGAGTTAGGGTGCGGACTCTGCCGCACCCTAAAGCAATAATCAATATTTATTGCGAAACTGTAACTGTTGACGACTCGCACAAGGGTTGCAAGCCTTGGTCACTTAACAAGAATAATTTAGCATTGTTCCAATTGTTAACATTAATGCTGTAAATTTTACCTTTTTCCACTGAAAGAGTCTTTTTACCAACCTTGGTCAGAGTTTTGCTGGCTCCTTCACCGGAATAGGTTGCGAGATAGAGCTGCAGGTCTTGCGCTGTTTCAGAAGCCAGCTTCAAAACTCCATCTTCAACTGTTTTCTGCAGACCTTTAAGAGGACGATATACACGAACACTCTCAACCTTCATGGTTCCGGGGTAGCCATATAACGCAACAGTCTTAATAGAAGCATCCGTTGTATCACTTGTTACTGTTGCAAAATCAATCGTTATTGCATGAATGCCATTTAAATAGATTGCTGCCGTGCCCGCAACTGTATTGTAATGTACCGTTACTCTTAATACATTTTCAGCATGATAAGTAGATACGCTCACGTAATCAAGAGGCTTAGCATTAGAAGTATTCGTACCATCACCATACGTTTGCAATGTAATGTGAGACCCGGTCCATGCCAAATACATAATATCTCCATCGCCAAAATTCAGTCTATACGGAGAGCCAGAAATACTGGTGCCTCCCAAACAAACATCTACAACATATTCTCCTGTGAGCTTTTCAGGTGCCAGATGGAACTTCGTGCCGACCCAGTTACCGGTGGTGTTAACGTTTAAGGCACCATCTTCCCATTGGTAGGTAGCACCACTACCTGCTAATGTGATTTTTTCATTAGAAACAGGTGTTGCTACATCCGTTTCAAAATCTTCGTAATAAATATCTTCTCCCCATGACGCCGGCACTCCGACTGTTGGCTCGTAATACCACTTGAAGTCCTCCAGGATGACGCTTGTATTGACACCAGTCGTTGAAAATTTAATAAAGCCTATATGCTTGTGAGCATTCTTCACAAAACCAGTATTTTCAGAAACCACTTGTTCGTCATCCAACCACAGAGAAAGTGCACCGTTTTCTGTGTTATATTTTACCTTTACCTTCATAACGCTTCTATTTTTTTTATTGCCAAATTCGCGTTCTGACGTTGTATCTGTTCCGCCTTGTACTCTAAGTTTTCCATAATAACCATCATAATTCCAACGAAGGTCAACAGTCTCTCCGGTTTCGCCGGAAACATTCGTGTAAAAATGCATATGAATACCGTTGTCTTTAACCATACCCTCTTGCTTCACTGTAAATTCCGTGACAACATTACCCGTAACAGGTGTTTTATCCTGGTTATAATAGATACGGAATTTCTCATAGGTCGAAGAGGCATTGCCGCAAACAGCACCATCTGAATACACCGCATCATTTAAAACAATACGCTGATTCATTGCGCCACCGGAAAAATCATCTGCATACTGCAGAGTCGGAATAATTTCCGTTTCGTCCTCCAACACCACATTTTCCGTTGCTCCTACGGGAATCACCATAACCATAAAAATCATCGCCAGGAGTAAGCTTAAAATACGTTTCATTTTTTGTCCTCCTAATTTTTTTGTTTTTGTATTTGTGACATGGGTTGGGGCAAGAGCCTCCCCTATGCAAGGGGAGCCTTACGCCATGCCCCCACCACGTCTAATTTTTAATAATCGGTAATAATAACGAAAGCTTTAATGTCGTTATTTTCAATAATCGCCAGGATGCCGTCTGCATCAGAGCCTACCTGTTCATAGGTCCGGATGTCATCTAAGTTACCCGGTGAAATCCAGCCGCCACGACGGTCATATTTATATACCGTCGGCATATCGTCGTGAGACAGGCGATAGATGTTAGACTTATGCTCACCGTTAGCATCATAGGTCAGCTGCAGGCGGTCTACTATCTGGTTGGAAAGGTGGTCATATACAGAGGGAACGCTGTTGTAGGCCATTCCGTAAATACCGGTTTCAAGGCCGCTGCCAATATAAACGTTACTACTATAATTGGTGCCAAGGCCCTGAATAGATACCAGCTTCGAAATGTTGGTCACTCTGTCGCTACCGTCTTTAACGTAGCGGATTAAGTCACCCTTACGCAGAGTCTGTGCCACTTCCTCGGCATGGCTGCCGGACTTGGTCACAACGCTGATTTCCCGATCGCCGCTTATAAGTTCGAGAGTATAAACCAGTTCGCCGTCTTCGCCGGCTGTACTCATAACCTCGCCTACCATGCAAATTTTATTGCTGGACAAGACAGGCGTTATAGTAGAGGCGTTCATCTCCGCTTGAATCAGGACGATATCGGCAGGCTCTTCAATCGCGCTTGTATACCGCATTTGGGGGAAGAATACACCGCCGGTTGCCTTGTTGCCGGCACTGTCATCTTTAATTTCTATCTGAACGTAGAAGTCTTCATCACTGCCTACAGATTCCGGTACGCAGATGAACATTGTGTTTTCATCTGTTGCATAACCGCGGGTCGGAACATTCTCACCACCGAAGGACAAAATGTCTGCATTAAAGATGTAGTTATCTCCCATCTGGTTTGTTGGGATGAGGTACAACTCTCTAATCTTGCCCTCGCTGTTTAAACGGAAAGCTGCCATCTTGTTTTTCAGATCACTCGGTTTAACAGTGCTTGCGTCTGTCTTGATGCCGGATGATACGTGAGTATTAGCGTAATAATTCAGCATCTCTTTTCTTTCTTTTTCTTCTGCTGAATCGCCTTCGTTAATGATTTCGCCAATTACATAGTCATAGAAATAATAGTTACAGTTGCTTGCACAGTCGTAAACCTTGATGGGATCATTCTGGAAGAAGTAAGAAATATATTCCTCCCCGGCCTTAATTTCTACCTCTTTCCGGGGTTTCTGACCGGAAACTGTCTGGATAGAAAGACCGGTATCAAGGCCGCTACCACGTTTTGCATCAATGACATATACATACTGATAGCCGGTTTGAAGGGCATCTGTGCTGCCTGCCACCTTGCCAAAGCAATCTAAAATGTAGGTTGCTTCTTCACCGACTATCGGTGTAAAGTTTGCAGTGCCGTTTGGCTTTTTAGCCAATTCATAGTAAGTACCGTCAATGGCAATTTCATCATCTTTCACAGCTGTAAGCTTGCCGCTGATGCTCTCCTTGCTTATGATTGCTGATACATAGTTTTGGTCTTTAGAAGCAAAAATGGTAATTGCCCAATCTGCCTCCAGCTCACTAACCGTCAGTGCATTGCCCTCTGTATCGGTTAAGGAAATGACCTTGTCTTCTTTTTCAGCATCTAAGGAAACAGCATTTCTGCCGTTTAAGGTTAAACGGTCTTTAAAATAAACAGTTTGTGTTGTTGTGTTCACCTTGTCAATCACAAAGCTTTGCGCCTCGCTCATGAACATAACATCAACAGTGCCGTCTTCACCGCGGTCAACAAAGGTGTAAGAACCATAGGTGATTTGACGCTCGTTTGACGGAATGGTTGCCAGGCGACCATTATAAACAACTTTTGCAGTGCCTGATAGAGAGAGTTCGTCTTCTTCGTCACCCTCTTCATCTAAGAGGATGATTTCATTGCCGTTCCAAACAACATCTTCAGCATCAGCCTCTACAATAAGGGTATCAGATACAACTGTGAAGCTCTTGATTTTATATCGGTCAGTTGCGTTGTCTAAGTAGGCGTATACA